>NZ_JBSGTX010000026.1:0-48642 GCF_053607625.1 Streptomyces sp. NPDC055103 | reverse complement strand
TCGGGGGGGGGGGGGGCGGGGGGGGCGGGGGGGGGGGGGGGGGGGGGGGCCGGCGGGGGGGGGGGGGGGGGGGGGGGCGGGGGGGGGGGGGGGCGCCCCCCCCCCGACACCCGCTGCTGGTGTCTTCGGTGGTGCGGGCGTCAGAGGGCGAGCGCCTGGGCGCGGCGCTTCACCTCCGTGCCGCGGTTCTCGTTGAGCGCCTGGGCGGGCGTGCCCGGCAGGCTCTCGTCCGGAGTGAACAGCCACTCCAGCATCTCCTCGTCGGTGAAGCCGTCGTCCCGCAGGACGGTCAGGAGCCCGACGAGGCCCTTGACGATGGCGTCGCCCTGGATGAAGGCGGCGGGAATCTGCAGGGCGTTGTTCGCTCCACGGCGCACGGCGATGAGCTGACCTTCCTTGATCAGCTGCCGCACGCGCGTCACCTCGACATCGAGCATCTCCGCGATGTCGGGCACGTAGAGCCAGGCGGGGACGAGCGCATCGATCTTTACGTCAATCTCGGTCACAGGACAAGCCTGCCATCCCGGACCGACAGTCGGTACTCGGGCCCTCGCCCGGCCTATCGGACCGCCGCTTTCAGGGGTACGGACGGGTCCGCGGCGCGCTCCGGGTCGACCGGGGTGGCGGCCTCGATGAGCTTGCGGCCCTGGGCCAGGTCGCGGGGGCGGCCGACGGCGAGGAGGGCCACCGGGACCCCGGCGCGCAGCCAGAGCACGGACCAGGTGTCGTCCGCCGGGTCGCCGCGCCACAGGAGCTCGTCGGCGTCCGCGTGGTGTCCGGCGTACTGCACGAAGCGGCCGAACTGCTCGGACCAGAAGTACGGCACCGGGTCGTACGGGCCGGTCTCGGCTCCGGTGATCGTCGCGGCGACCGTGCGCGGGCCCTGGAGGGCGTTGTCCCAGTGGTGGACGAGGAGGCGCTCGCCGTAGCGGGCGGAGGGGTAGGAGGCGCAGTCGCCGACGGCGTACACGTCGGGCAGGGAGGTGCGCAGCCGGTCGTCGGCCGTGACGGCGCCGCTCGGGTCGAGGGCGATGCCGGAGCCGGCGAGCCAGTCGGTGGCGGGGCGGGCGCCGATGCCGACGACGACGGCGTCGGCGGGCAGCTCGCGACCGTCGGCGAGGACGACCCGGCCGGGGGTGTCGGGTTCGACGGTGCGCACGCGCGCGTGGGTGAGGAGTTCGGCGCCGTGCGCCCCGTACCAGTCGGCCATGGGGGCGGCGACCTCGGCGGGCAGGGCCCCGGCGAGGGGGCGCTCGGCCGCCTCGACGACGGTGACGGCGCAGCCCGCCTCGCGCGCGGCGGTGGCGAACTCGGCGCCGATCCAGCCCGCGCCGACGACCACGACGGAGTGGCGGCGCTCCAGGACGGGGCCGAGGCGCACGGCGTCGTCGAGGGTGCGGAGCAGGTGGACCCCGGGGACGCCCTCGGTGCCGGGCAGGGTGACCGGGTGAGCGCCGGTGGCGACGACGAGGACGTCGTACGGGACGGGCCCGGCCTCGGTGTCGACCTCGTGGTCGGCGGCGCGCAGTCCGGTGACGTCGAGGCCGAGGCGCAGCTCGACGTCCAGGGCCTCGAAGTCGACGTCGAAGGCGGAGTCCTCGGCCTTGCCGAGGAGGATCGCCTTGGAGAGCGGGGGCCGGTCGTAGGGCTGGTGGGGCTCGGCCCCGATGAGGGTGACGGGGCCGGTGAAGCCCTGTTCGCGCAGGGCCACGGCGGTCTGCACACCCGCCATCCCGGCACCGACGATCACAACCTGCTGCTGGGCCTGCTTCTGCTCGCTCACCCGACCACCTTACGCATCTGACGGACCGTCAGGAAGGCAGGGGTGCGGCGTCCCCTGTGGGGCGCGTCGGGGCTGCGGCTAGTCTGGCGGGCGTAAAGCACTCGCGGGAGCCCGGACGCACCGGGCTGAGAGGGAGGCTGGCCGGCCTCCGACCGTACGAACCTGATCCGGGTCATGCCGGCGAAGGGAGGGGCTGGACGCCCATGCGTTCTTCCGATGTCCTCGTGGTCGGGGGCGGCATCATCGGCCTGGTCACGGCCTGGCGGGCCGCGCAGCGCGGGCTGCGCACGGCCGTGGTCGACCCGGATCCGGGCGGCGGGGCCGCGCGGGTCGCGGCCGGGATGCTCGCCGCCGTCACCGAGCTCCACTACGGCGAGGAGACCCTGCTGGGTCTCAACCTCGCCTCCGCCGCGCGCTATCCCGCCTTCGTGGCCGAGCTGGAGGAGTCCACCGGCCACGACGTGGGCTACCGCGCCTGCGGCACCCTCGCCGTGGCCCTCGACGCCGACGACCGGGCCCATCTGCGCGAACTCCACGCCCTCCAGACCCGCTGCGGCCTCACCTCCGAGTGGCTGAGCGGGCGCGAGTGCCGCCGTCTGGAGCCGATGCTCGCCCCCGGGGTGCGCGGTGGGCTGCGCGTGGACGGCGACCACCAGGTCGACCCGCGCCGGCTGGCCGCCGCGCTCCTCGTCGCCTGCGAACGGGCCGGGGTCGTCTTCCACCGGGCCCTCGCCGAGCGCCTGACGGTGGTACGGGACCGGGCCCGCGGAGTCGTCCTCGCGGGCGGCGGACCGGGCGGCGCCTCGGCCGGTGCTTCGGGCGGCGCTTCGGGCGGCGGACCGGGCGGCGCCTCGGCCGGTGCTTCGGGCGGTGGTCCGGGCGGTGGTCCGGGCGGCGCCTCGGCCGGTGCTTCGGGCGGCGCCTCGGCCGGCGCTTCGGGCGGCGGACCAGGCAGCAGTCCCGCCGGCTCCTCGGCCGGCGTCGAGCTGACGGCCGACCAAATCGTCCTGGCCGCGGGCAGCCTGAGCGGGCGGCTCGCGGGCGTGCCGGACGAGGTCCTGCCGCCGGTCCGCCCCGTGAAGGGCCAGGTCCTACGGCTGCGCGTGCCCGCGCCGTACGCCCCCTTCCTCTCCCGTACCGTTCGGGCCGTCGTCCGCGGCAGCCACGTCTACCTCGTGCCGCGCGAGAACGGCGAGCTCGTCGTCGGCGCCACCAGCGAGGAGCTCGGCTGGGACACGACGGTGACGGCGGGCGGGGTGTACGAGCTGCTGCGCGACGCCCACGACCTCGTCCCTGGCATCACCGAACTGCCGCTCACCGAGACGCTGGCCGGACTGCGCCCCGCGTCCCCGGACAACGCTCCGCTGCTCGGCCCCAGCGCCCTGCCCGGCCTGCACCTGGCGACCGGCCACTACCGCAACGGGGTGCTGCTCACCCCCGTCACCGGCGACGTCATGGCCGAGGCGCTCACCACGGGCACCCTCCCCGACGAGGCGCGCCCCTTCACCCCCCGGCGTTTTTCCCGTACTTCTCCCGTACGACAGGAGCAGCCCGCATGAACGTGTCCGTGAACGGAGAACCCCGCGAGCTCACCGGTCCCGTCTCCCTCGGCGCGCTCGTCGCGACCCTGAGCACGGCCCCGACCGGAGTGGCCGCGGCCGTCAACGAAGCGGTCGTCCCGCGCAGCGAGTGGGCGGCGACGCTGCTCGGCGAGGGCGACCGGGTGGAAGTCCTGACCGCGGTGCAGGGAGGCTGAGCGCGATGTCCGACGACGTGTTCACCCTCGGCGGTACGGAGTTCTCCTCGCGTCTGATCATGGGCACCGGCGGCGCGCCGAGCCTCGACGTCCTGGAGCGCTCGCTGATCGCCAGTGGCACCGAGCTGACCACCGTCGCGATGCGGCGGCTCGACCCGACGGTCCAGGGCTCGGTCCTCTCCGTCCTGGAGCGCCTCGGCATCCGGGTCCTGCCCAACACCGCGGGCTGCTTCACGGCGGGCGAGGCGGTCTTGACGGCCCGGCTCGCCCGGGAGGCGCTCGGCACCGACTGGATCAAGCTGGAGGTCGTCGCCGACGAGCGGACGCTGCTGCCGGACGGGGTGGAGCTCCTCGACGCGGCCGAGACGCTGGTCGACGAGGGCTTCACCGTCCTGCCGTACACGAACGACGACCCGGTCCTCGCACGGAAGCTGGAGGACGTGGGGTGCGCGGCGATCATGCCGCTCGGCTCCCCGATCGGCTCGGGGCTCGGCATCCGCAACCCGCACAACTTCGAGCTGATCGTGGAGCGGGCGGGGGTGCCGGTGATCCTGGACGCCGGTGCGGGCACCGCGTCGGACGCGGCGCTCGCGATGGAGCTGGGGTGCGCGGCGGTGATGCTGGCCTCGGCGGTGACGCGGGCGCAGGAGCCGGTGCTCATGGCGTCGGCGATGCGGCACGCGGTGGAGGCCGGCCGGCTCGCGCACCGGGCGGGCCGCATCCCCCGCCGCCACTTCGCGGAGGCCTCGTCCCCCGTGGAGGGCCGCCCGCACCTGGACCCGGAGCGCCCGGCGTTCTAGGGTCGTGCCCCGCCGAAGGGCTGCGGCGCTCGTCACAGCTGCGCTGCAGTACCGGGGCATCCGCGCGGGGGGCGTGTCCACGGCTCGTAGACTCGACGCCGTGGACACGACCCTTCAGGACCCCCTCGTCGGGCGGCTGCTCGACGGCCGCTACCGCGTCGACGCGCGCATCGCCGTCGGCGGGATGGCCACGGTCTACCGGGCCGTCGACACCCGCCTCGACCGCGTCCTCGCCCTCAAGGTGATGCACCCGGCCCTCGCGACGGACGCCGCTTTCGTCGAGCGGTTCATCCGCGAGGCGAAGTCCGTCGCCCGGCTCGCCCACCCGAACGTCGTCGGCGTCTTCGACCAGGGCGCCGAGGGCGCGTACGTCTATCTGGCGATGGAGTACGTCGCCGGCTGCACCCTCCGTGACGTCCTGCGCGAGCGCGGCGCCCTCGCGCCCCGCGCCGCGCTCGACATCCTGGAGCCGGTCCTCGCCGCGCTGGGCGCCGCGCACCGGGCCGGGTTCGTGCACCGGGACATGAAGCCGGAGAACGTCCTGATAGGGGACGACGGCCGGGTCAAGGTGGCCGATTTCGGTCTCGTCCGGGCCGTGGGCTCGGCGACCGCCACCACCGGCTCGGTCCTCGGCACGGTCTCGTACCTCGCGCCGGAGCAGATCGAGCACGGCACGGCCGACACCCGCGCCGACGTGTACGCCTGCGGTGTCGTGCTGTACGAGGTGCTGACCGGCGGCAAGCCCCACGCGGGCGACACCCCCGCCCAGGTCCTGTACCAGCACCTCCACACCGACGTGCCCGCCCCCTCCGCCACCGTCCCGGGGCTCGCCGTAGAGCTGGACGAGCTGGTCGCGGCCGCCACCGCCCGCAATCCCGAGGTCCGCCCGTACGACGCCGTCGCGCTGCTCGCCCTGCTCCGGGAGGCCCGCGCGCCCCTCTCCGACGAGCAGCTGGACGCCGTACCGCCGCAGGCGCGCTCCGAGGTCCGGGGCACCGCCGAGGACCGGACCAGCGTGATCGCCCGTGTCGTGCCGGCCGAGGCGGACGGGCAGCAGGCCCATCAGGTCCAGCACACGAACCGGCTGCCGGCCCCGGAACCGCCCCCCGCCGGCCGCGGGCGTGCTTCCCGCACGCCCCGCGCCCCCCGCGGTCCTCTTCTCGTCGTCCTCGGCGTCCTGCTCGCGCTCGGCATCGGCGCCGGTGTCTGGTACATCAATTCCGGCCAGTTCACCCGCGTCCCGGCCGTCCTCGGCCAGACCGAGGCCGTCGCGACCCAGCGGATCAAGGACGCCGGCCTGGACGTCGGCACGACGAAACGTGCCTTCAGCGAGGTGTACGAGCGCGGCGCGGTCATGGCCGTCGACCCGGCGCCCGGCGAGCGCGTCCGGGGCAACGTCACGGTCGTCCTCACGCTCTCCCGCGGTCCCGAGATCGTGAAGGTGCCCAACCTCAGGAACAAGCCGCTCGCCGAGGCCAAGCGGATGCTGCAGGCCGAGGGGCTGGCCCCCGGGGTGATCACCGAGGAGTTCAGCGACTCCGTCGCGCAGGGCGCCGTGATCGGCTCCGACCCCGAGCCCGGCACCGAGCGACGCCCCGACTCGGCCGTCGCGCTGGTGGTCAGCAAGGGCTCCCCGATCGACGTGCCCGACATGACCGGCGAGACCGTCGCCGACGCCACGGCCGCACTCAAGGAGGCCGGCCTCACCGTGCGGGTCGCGCCGGAGCGGGTCCACTCCCCCGAGGCCGCCGGCACGGTCGCCGCGCAGTCCCTCGCCGAGGGCAGCCGGGCCGCCGAGGGCGACACGATCACCCTCACCGTCTCCAAGGGACCAAAGCTGGTCGAGGTCCCGGACGTCACGGGCGAGACCACCGACGACGCCCGTACGGCGCTCGAGGACGCGGGATTCGAGGTGGAGGTCAAGAAGTCCTTCCCCTTCCTCGGCGACACCGTCGCGAGCCAGTCCGTGGACGGCGGCTCCACCGCCCCCGAGGGCTCCGTCGTCACCATCACGATCAAGGGACTCTAGAACCTCATGCGCAACCCCGTCGGCGGTCATGTCCCCGTGGCCGGTGGCCTCGCGACGACCGGCCTCGCCTACGCCCGCGTACTCGGCGCCGAGACCGTCCAGGTCTTCGTCGCCAATCCGCGCGGCTGGGCCACCCCGGTCGGCAATCCGGCCCAGGACGAGCGCTTCCGGGCGGAGTGCGAGGCCGAGTCGATCTCGGCCTGGGTCCACGCCCCGTACCTGATCAACTTCGGCTCCCACACCGAGGCCACCGTGGAGAAGTCGGTCGAGTCGCTGCGGCACTCGCTGCGCCGGGGCCGCGAGATCGGCGCGAAGGGCGTGGTCGTGCACACCGGCTCGGCGACCGCGGGCCGGCCGCGCGAGGTGGCCCTCGCGCAGGTGCGGGAGCGGATGAGGCCGCTCCTCGACGAGCTCACGCACGAGGACGACCCGTATCTGCTCCTGGAGTCGACGGCCGGGCAGGGCTTCTCGCTCTGCTCGCGCGCGGAGGACTTCGGTCCGTACTTCGACGCCCTCGACCACCACCCGAAGCTCGGCATCTGCCTCGACACCTGCCACATCTTCGCGGCGGGCCACGACCTCGCGGAGCCGGGCGGCGCGGTACGGACGCTCGACGAGCTGGTCGCGACCGTCGGCGAGGGCCGGCTGAAGCTCGTCCACGCCAACGACTCGAAGGACGTCGTGGGCGCCCACAAGGACCGGCACGCCAACATCGGCGCCGGTCACATCGGCGAGGACGCCTTCCGCGCGCTGCTGCGCCACCCGGCGACGGACGGCGTGCCGCTGATCATCGAGACCCCGGGCGGCACGGAGGGACACGTGGCCGACGTGGAGCTCCTCAAGAAGCTGCGCGGCTGATCCGGGGCCCGCATTTCCCGTTGAGGAATACCCCAGGGGGGTATACGGTTCTCGTAACGGCAGGAACCGCTACCCGGCCTTGGGGGCACCCATGGAACACGAAGCGCACACCCATCACGAGCACACCGCCCACGAGGGTCACGAGAACCACGCCGAGCACGCCAACCACACCCAGCACGTGAACCACAGCGAGCACCACGGACACCACCGCTCCGACGGCAAGGTCTCCTGGTCCATGGCCGCCAAGGCCACGCTGCACTGCCTCACCGGCTGCGCCATCGGCGAGGTGCTCGGCATGGTCATCGGCACGGCGCTCGGCTGGGGCAACATGCAGACGATGATCCTCGCGATCATCCTGGCGTTCTTCTTCGGCTACGCGCTCACCCTGCGCGGCATCCTGTCCGCCGGCGTCGACTTCAGGACGGCCTTCAAGGTCGCCCTCGCCGCCGACACCCTCTCCATCGCGGTCATGGAGATCATCGACAACGGCATCATCGCCCTCTGGCCCGGCGCCATGGACGCACACCTCGACGAGCCGTTCTTCTGGATCGTGCTCGCCATCGCGCTCGCCGCCGCCTTCGTGATCACCACGCCGGTGAACAAGTGGATGATCGGCCGCGGCAAGGGCCACGCGGTGGTCCACCAGTACCACCACTGAACCAACAGGACAGGACGGCCCCTCGGCGGTCCGGAGCGCTACAGCTCCGGGCCGTCGCCCGGTTCCTCCTGGTACGAGTACCGCTGCTCCGTCCACGGGTCACCGAGGTTGTGGTAGCCGCGCTCCTCCCAGAAGCCCCGGCGGTCGGCGGCCATGTACTCCACGCCCCGGACCCACTTGGGCCCCTTCCAGGCGTACAGATGCGGGACGACGAGCCGCAGCGGGAAGCCGTGCTCGGCGGTGAGCAGCTCGCCGCCCTTGTGGGTGGCGAAGATCGTGCGGTCCGCGGCGAAGTCGGAGAGCCGCATGTTGGCGCTGTAGCCGTACTCGGCCCAGACCATCACATGCGTGACCTGCGGCGCGGGCGGAGCCAGTTCGAGGATGGTCCGGGCGGGAACCCCACCCCATTCGGCCCCGAGCATGCTGAATTTCGTCACGCAGTGCAGATCGGCCACGACTGTGGAGAACGGCAGGGCCGAGAACTCCTCGTGGTTCCAGCACCGCTTGTCGCCGTCCGCCGTCGCGCCGAAGACGCGGAACTCCCAGCGCTCCGGCTTGAACTTGGGGACGGGGCCGTAGTGGGTGACCGGCCAGCCGCGCTGCAGCCGCTGACCCGGCGGAAGGTCCGGTGAACGATCCGGCTCCCCCGCTTCCCCTTTCCGGCGTTCTCCGCTCTCCGGCTGACCCATGCCATCCATGGTGACAGACGGCGAGGGGTGGTCATGACCAGCCAACCTCCCACCCGTCCGAGATTCGGGCAACTCCCACTAAGCCTGCACTTACTGGACGCCCCCCATTCGGGGTGCGAGGATGCGGCCATCCCGCCCAGTGACGACACAGACACGCAACGTGTCAGTGGAAGGAGCCTCTGCAATGCAGGGCGACCCCGAGGTCCTCGAGTTCCTCAACGAGCAGCTGACCGGCGAGCTGACGGCCATCAACCAGTACTGGCTGCACTACCGCATCCAGGACAACAAGGGGTGGACGAAGCTCGCCAAGTACACCCGCGAAGAGTCCATCGATGAGATGAAGCACGCGGACAAGATCACCGAGCGCATCCTGATGCTCGACGGTCTGCCGAACTACCAGCGGCTCTTCCATGTACGGGTCGGCCAGACCATCACCGAGATGTTCCAGGCGGACCGCCAGGTCGAGGTGGAGGCGATCGACCGCCTCAAGCGCGGGATCGAGGTCATGCGCGCCAAGGGGGACATCACGTCCGCCAACCTCTTCGAGGAGATCCTCGCCGACGAGGAGCACCACATCGACTACCTGGACACCCAGCTGGAGTTGATCGAGTCCCTGGGCGAGGCGCTCTACATCTCGACCCTGATCGAGCAGCCCAGCTGATCCCGGGCGCTCGGGCGGCCCCTCAGGCGGCCTCGGAGAGCCCCTCGGAGTCGACCGCCTCGGACGCCAGGGCCGGCATGCCCTGGTCGAGGAGTTCACGCCGGGGGCAGTTGCCGCGCCCGAGGATGGCCTGGATGCGACGGACACAGGAACCGCAGTCCGTTCCGGCCTTGCAGGCCGAGGCGATCTGGCGCGGCGTGCAGGCGCCCGCGTCCGCGTGCTCCTTGATGTGCTTCTCCGTGACACCGAAGCATGAGCAGACGTACACGCGGTTCACCTCCCGCCGAGATCGATAAGGCTAACCTAACCTTACCCGGCGGCCCGGAGCCTCAAAAGCCCTCGAGACGACGATGGGGCGCGGATCACATGGATCCGCGCCCCGTCGTCGTAGGTACCTACCGACTGATCACCTCACTGGTCGCGGTACATCTCCGCGACGAGGAAGGCCAGGTCGAGCGACTGGCTCCGGTTGAGGCGCGGGTCGCAGGCCGTCTCGTAGCGCTGGTGCAGGTCGTCGACGAAGATCTCGTCGCCGCCGCCCACGCACTCGGTGACGTCGTCACCGGTGAGCTCGACGTGGATGCCGCCCGGGTGGGTGCCGAGCTCCTTGTGGACCTCGAAGAAGCCCTTGACCTCGTCGAGCACGTCGTCGAAACGGCGCGTCTTGTGGCCTGAGGCGGCCTCGAAGGTGTTGCCGTGCATCGGGTCGGTGACCCAGGCGACGACCGCACCCGAGGCGGTGACCTTCTCGACGAGCTCGGGGAGCTTGTCGCGGACCTTGTCGGCGCCCATGCGGACGATGAAGGTCAGCCGGCCCGCCTCGCGCTCCGGGTCGAGCCGGTCGACGTACGTCAGCGCCTCGTCCACCGAGGTGGTCGGGCCCAGCTTGATGCCGATGGGGTTCGCGATCCGCGAGGCGAACTCGATGTGGGCGTGGTCGAGCTGGCGGGTGCGCTCACCGATCCAGACCATGTGGCCGGAGGTGTCGTACAGCTTGCCGGTGCGCGAGTCCGTACGGGTGAGGGCACCCTCGTAGTCGAGGAGCAGCGCCTCGTGGGAGGCGTAGAACTCGACGGCCTTGAACTCGGCCGGGTCGGTGCCGCAGGCCTTCATGAAGTTCAGCGCGTTGTCGATCTCCCGCGCCAGCTGCTCGTAGCGCTGGCCAGAGGGGGACGACTTCACGAAGTCCTGGTTCCAGGCGTGCACCTGGCGCAGGTCGGCGTAGCCGCCGGTGGTGAAGGCGCGCACCAGGTTGAGCGTGGAGGCGGAGGCGTTGTACATCCGCTTCAGGCGCTCGGGGTCCGGGATGCGGGACTTCTCGTCGAAGCCGAAGCCGTTGACCGAGTCGCCCCGGTACGTCGGCAGGGTCACGCCGTCGCGGGTCTCGGTGCCCTTGGAGCGGGGCTTCGAGTACTGGCCGGCGATACGGCCGACCTTCACCACGGGCACGGAGGCCGCGTAGGTGAGGACGGCGCTCATCTGGAGCAGCGTCTTGAGCTTGGCCCGGATGTGGTCGGCGGACACGGCGTCGAAGGCCTCGGCGCAGTCGCCGCCCTGGAGCAGGAACGCCTCGCCACGGGCGACGGCTCCCATCCGGGCGCGCAGCTGGTCACACTCGCCGGCGAAGACGAGCGGAGGATACGACTCGAGGTCCGCGATCACATCGCGCAGAGCCTCGGCATCGGGGTACTCGGGCTGCTGCGCCGCGGGCAGGTCTCGCCAGGTCGCCTTGGCGACGGCGTGGGTATCAGCGTTCACGGTCACACGGACCACAGTACGGGGTTCTTCGTCCTGTCTCGTCCCCCTGCCCAGTGGCTGAGACGCGCGCCCGAAATGTCCGCCGGCGATCTTCATGCCTTCGGGTGGTGTTACCCTCTGGCCCGTTTCACATGTTGACAGTCGAACCACACAGGGGTGGGCGTGACCCAGGGGCACCGCAGGGACCGCAAGAAGAAACGACTCATGTACGGAGCGGCGGCCGCGGTCGTCGCCACCGCCACGATCGGCACCATCGCGGTCGCCTCGCCGGGCCTCCTCGGCGCGGGCGAGGCCAAGCCGGCTGCTGGGAATTCTTCCCTCCAGTCGCAGTTCGCAAACGCGGCGGCGGAGTTCGATGTGCCGCAGAGCGTGCTGATGGCCGTGTCGTACCGCCAGACGCGGTGGGAGTCGCACGACGGTCTGCCGAGCGTCACCGGCGACTACAACGTCATGGGCCTGGCGAAGCTCGATGCCGAGGACGTCGAGGGCCACGACGAGCACATCGAGCACGCCGCCAACGGCACCGGCGACCCGGTGGTCGAGAAGAAGATCGACCAGAAGAAGCTGCTGGCTCCGCTGCCGGAGGAGACGGTCGACACCGACGACCCGAAGCTCCACACGCTGGACAAGGCGGCCGAGCTGATCGACAGCTCGACCGACGCCGTCCAGAAGGACACCAACGCCTCCATCCGGGCCGGTGCGGCGCTGCTCGCCGAGTACCAGAAGCAGGCCGGCGCCGAGCTGTCGGAGGAGCCGGGCGACTGGTACCCGGCCGTGGCCCGCTACAGCCAGTCCGAGGACCGCAAGGGCGCCGACCAGTTCGCGAAGCGCGTCTTCGAGTCGATCAAGACGGGCGAGGCCGAGATCACGGCGGACGGCGAGCGGGTCGTCCTGCCCGCCGACCCGACGGTCGATCCGGTCAAGCCGGCGAACGTCCCGCTGGCCGCGACGTCCACGGCCACGACGGCTGCGGTCGAGTGCCCGGCCGGTCTGGTCTGCACCTACGACTCCGCCGCCTACGTGCAGGACAAGGGCAACTTCAACATCGCGACCCGCGTCCCGTACGGCACCGGCGGCTTCGACATCCGCCAGATCGTCATCCATGACGTCGAGGGCACCCACGACGGCGCCGTGAGCGTCTTCAAGAACCCCGACAAGTGGGCCAGCGCCCACTACATCGTGCGCGCCGACGGCCGTGTCACGCAGATGGTCGAGACCAAGAACGAGGCGTTCCACGCCGGCAACAAGACCGTCAACATGCACTCGATCGGCATCGAGCACGAGGGCTACGCCATCAAGGGCGGCGGCGGCTGGTACAAGGAGTCGCAGTACGACTCCACCGCGGCGATGGTGAAGTACCTGGCCACCAAGTACAAGGTCCCGCTGACCCGCGAGCACATCATCGGCCACGACGAGGTGCCCGGTGTGGTCGACCAGTACGCGGCCGGCGTCCACTGGGATCCGGGCCCGTTCTGGGACTGGAACCGCTTCATGTCCAAGGTCGGCGCCCCGACCGGCGCCGGGGGCGCGGGCGGCCTGCTGACGACCGGCCAGACGGTCCGCGTGGTCCCGCCGTTCACCTCGGCGAACCAGCCTTCCCTGACGTACACGGAGCTGGTCAACGGTGTCGTGACGCGGAAGACCGCTCCCGCCCAGCCGACGAACTTCGGGTACCTCTACACGGAGCCGTCCACCTCGTCCGCCACGATCAAGGACGCCTACATCCCCAACGCCGTGTGGAACAGCGGCGACAACTGGGGCAACAAGGTCGTCGCGGGCGGTCAGTACGTCGTCGCGGGGACCTCCGGCAACTGGACCGCGATCTGGTACGGCTCGCTGAAGGCCTGGTTCTACAACCCCGGCGGACAGTTCACCTCCCTGGTGAGCACCGCGAAGACGGTGGTGAAGCCGGTCGGTACGACCCCGATCAAGGTCTACGGTCGCGCCTACCCCAACCGCGAGGCCTACACCGGCACGGGCGTCCCCGTCCAGGACGTCCCCGAGAAGGGCATCAAGAACGAAGACCCGCTGACCCGGTACACGATCCCCGCGGGCCAGGCGTACGTCGCCGCGGGCGCCGAGGTCGCCGGTGACTACTACTCCAGCGCGTACAACACGGACGGAACCCGTGTCGAGGGGACGACCAAGTTCATCCCCATCCACTACAACCACCGACTCGCGTGGGTGAAGTCCGCGGACGTGCAGGTGGTCGCCGCCACGGCTCCCGTCCGCACCGACAACCGCTACAACCTGCTCGCCCGTGACACCGCCGGTGTCCTGTGGCAGTACCAGGGCACCGGCAGCCTCCCCGGGGCGTTCCTGACCCGGTACCGGATCAGCGCCGGGTGGAACACGTACAACATCGTGTCCCCGATGACCGCGATGCGGGCGGACGGGACCGGGGACCTCGTGGCGCGGGACACCACGGGCGTCGCGTGGTACATCCCGGGCAGCGGGAACCCGTCCTCGCCGTTCAAGACCAGGATCCAGATCGGCCCGGGCTACCAGATCTACGACCGCATGGTGGGCGTCCGCGACATCACCGGTGACGGCAAGCCCGACATGCTGGCGCGCGAGAAGTCGGGCGCCCTCTGGCTCTTCAAGGGCACCGGCAACCCCTCCACCCCCTTCTACGGGCGGGTGAAGGCCGGCGTCGGCTGGTACATCTACAACGAGATCGTCAGCGTCGGCGACCTGACCGGTGACGGCAAGCCCGACGTGATGGCGCGCGAGCCCTCCGGCGCCATGTGGCTCTTCCGGGGCAACGCCACGAGCACGCTCTTCCAGAGCCGCCTCAAGGTCGGCAACGGCTACCAGACCTACAACAGCATGGTCGGCCCCAGCGACCTGAACCGTGACGGGAAGGTCGACTTCGTCGGCCGCGACACCACGGGAATGCTGTGGACGCTGCCGGGCTCCCACACGAGCGCGCTGTTCACCCCGCGTACGCAGGTGGGCGGCGGCTGGCAGATGTACAGCATGATCTTCTGATCGGATTCGTCCGATCGCTCCTCGGGGCCCGGCCCGCACCGTCCACGGTGTGGACCGGGCCCCGTTTCCGTGGCCCGCCGGGTTCCCGCTGGGCTACAGTGCTCGCATGTTCGCGCCGCAGATCCAGAACTGGTGGTGGACCGCTCATCCGGCGGCCCACTGATCGCGCGTACACCGACTGACACGCGAAGGCCGCCCGAGGGGCGGCCTTTTCTCGTACCCGGGCCGTTCCCCTCCTCTCCGCACTCCTCCCGGAAGGAACCGACCCGCCCCATGGACCTCTCTCGCCTCTTCGACGACTCCTGCCCGCCCTTCGCCCTGCTGCGCAGGCGCACCCCCGGCCGTGACCACGACACCGTGGAGGTGCTGGTCGGCCGGGTCCACGAGGCCGAGCGCCTCGCCGAGCTGCCCGTCGGCCCCCTGCCGACGCTCGCGCTCGTGCCCTTCCGGCAGATCCGGGAGCGCGGCTTCGACGTGCGGGACGACGGCACCCCGCTCTCGGTGCTCGTCGCGGACGAGTCGTACGAGCTGCCGCTCACGGAGGCGCTCGCCCAGCTGCCCACGCACGACGTGACCGTCGAGGGCGGCCGGTTCGACGTCTCGGACGAGGAGTACGCCGGGACCGTGCGGCGGGTCATCGACGAGGAGATCGGTTCCGGCGAGGGCGCGAACTTCGTCATCCGGCGCACCTACACCGGCGAGATCCCGGGCTTCGGCCGGGCCGACGCGCTCGCCCTGTTCCGGCGGCTCCTCGCGGGCGAGCGGGGCGCGTACTGGACGTTCGTCGTCCACACCGGTGACCGGACGCTCGTCGGGGCGAGCCCCGAGGTGCACGTGCGGATGACGGGCGGCACGGTCGTGATGAACCCGATCAGCGGCACGTACCGCTACCCGGCCGGCGCCGCCCCGACCCCGGAGGACCTGCTGGCCTTCCTCGCCGACCGCAAGGAGACCGAGGAGCTCTCCATGGTGGTGGACGAGGAGCTCAAGATGATGTGCACGGTGGGCGACATGGGAGGGGTCGTGATCGGCCCCCGTCTGAAGGAGATGGCCCATCTCGCGCACACCGAGTACGAGTTGCGGGGGCGCTCCAGCCTCGACGTGCGGGAGGTGCTGCGGGAGACGATGTTCGCCGCGACCGTGACCGGCTCGCCGGTGCAGAACGCCTGCCGGGTGATCGAACGTCACGAGGCGGGCGGGCGCGGGTACTACGCGGGGGCGCTCGCCCTGCTCGGCACGGACGAGAGCGGCGCGCAGACCCTGGACTCGCCCATTCTGATCCGTACGGCGGACATCGCCGGTGACGGAAGGCTGCGGGTCCCGGTCGGCGCGACGCTCGTCCGGCACTCCGACCCCGTCGGCGAGGTCGCCGAGACCCACGCCAAGGCGGCCGGGGTGCTCACCGCGCTCGGCGTGCGGGAGGGCCGTCCGGCCGCGGACCCGGCAGTCGCGGCCCCGGCGCGTCTGGCCGACGATCCGCGCGTGCGGGCCGCCCTGGACGCCCGGCGGGCCGATCTCGCGCCGTTCTGGCTGAGGATGCAGGTGAGGTCGGCGGAGCTGTCCGGCCACGCGCTGGTGATCGACGCCGAGGACACCTTCACGGCGATGCTCGCGCACGTCCTGCGCTCCTCGGGCCTGGACGTGTCGGTGCTCCGCTACGACGAGCCGGGGCTGCGGGAGCTGGCGCTCGCCCACGAGGGGCCGGTCGTGCTCGGCCCCGGCCCGGGCGATCCGGCGGACGCCGCCGACCCGAAGATGCGCTTCCTGCGCGGTCTGACGGCGGAGCTGGTGCGGGACCACCGGCACGGTCTGCTCGGGGTGTGCCTGGGGCACGAGCTGATCGCCGCCGAACTGGGCCTGGAGATCGTCCGCAAGCGGACCCCGTTCCAGGGGGCCCAGGTGCGGATCGACCTCTTCGGGCAGGAGCGGACGGTCGGCTTCTACAACAGCTTCACGGCCCGCTGCGACGACCGGGCGGCGGCCGAGCTCGCCCTGCACCGGATCGAGGTCAGCCGGGACGTGGAGACGGACGAGGTCCACGCGCTGCGCGGACCGGGCTTCGCCGGGGTGCAGTTCCACCCCGAGTCGGTGCTGACGATGGAGGGGGCCGCGCTGACGGCCTCGCTGCTCGCCGGAGTGCTCGTCTAGGGGGTCTGGACCCTGGGTACCAGGACGTTCTCGCTGCGCCGCCCGGCGGTGTAGTCGAGGACGTTCCGGACCGTGGTGTCGATGATCTGGCTGACGGCGTCGACCGTGTAGTACGCCTGGTGGGAGGTGACCACCACGTTCGGGAAGGTGACGAGGCGGGCCAGGGTGTCGTCCTCGACGATCTCCAGGGACTTGTCGAGGAAGAAGAGCCCGGCTTCCGCCTCGTACACGTCCAGGCCGACACCGGTGAAGCGGCCGGTCCTGAGCTCGGCGACCAGGGCCTCGGTGTCGATGAGACCGCCGCGGCTGGAGTTCACCAGGATCGCGTCGTCCTTCATCGTCCTGAGGGCGTCGGCGTCGATGAGGTGATGGGTGGACGGGAGCAGCGGCACGTGCAGGCTGATGAGGTCGGCCTCGGCGAAGAGCCGCTCCTTGTCCACGTACTCCATGCCCAGCGCGAGGCAGACCGGGTTCTCGGCGACGTCCCAGCCGAGCAGGTTCATGCCGAAGCCCTCGGCGATCCGGGTGAAGGCCTCGCCGATCTTGCCGGTGCCGAGGACGCCGACGGTACGGCCCCTCAGGTCACGGCCCATCAGTCCGTCGAGGCGGAAGTCGAAGTCGCGGGTCCGGTTGGAGGCGCGGACGATCCGGCGGTTGACGGCCATCGCGAGCGTCCAGGCGAACTCGGCGACGGAGTAGGGGGAGTAGTACGAGACCCGGGCGACGGTGAGGCCGAGGCGCTCGGCGACCTCCAGGTCGATGTTGTTGAAGCCCGTGGAGCGCTGGGCGATCATCTGGGTGCCGCCGGCGGCGAGGGTCTGCAGGACCTTGTGGTCGAGGATGGCGTTGACGCTGGTGGAGACGATCTCGTACCCGGCGGCGATCGGCGCGGTGTCCTCGGTGAGGAACACGTCCAGGCAGCGGATGTCGTGGTGCCCCTCGAAGGCCGTCTCGATCAGGGGCTTCTCGTCCGCCTGCACGCCGAATGCCAGGATTTCCACGGGTTTCCCCTCGAAAAGATCGTGAAACGGTGATGGGCCGCGTATGCGCGAACATCGCGAATATACGGCCCCTCACCTCACCGCGCCCGGCACCGACGGGCCTCAGGCAGCCCGCCGGACACCGCCTAGGCGTCGTCGAGGCCGCGCTCGATGGCGTACCGGACGAGCTCCACGCGGTTGTGGAGCTGGAGCTTGCCCAGCGTGTTCTGCACGTGGTTCTGGACGGTGCGGTGCGAGATCACCAGGCGCTCGGCGATCTGCTTGTAGCTGAGACCCTTGGCGACGAGCCGCAGGACCTCGGTCTCGCGCTCGGTCAGCTGCGGGGCCTTCGGCTCGTCCCCGCCGGCCGCCGGGGCGGGCTCGGAGGCCAGCCTGCGGTACTCGCCGAGGACCAGGCCGGCGAGGCCGGGGGTGAAGACGGGGTCGCCGCCGGCCGTCCGCCGCACGGCGTCGATGAGCTCCTCCGTACTGGCCGACTTGAGGAGATAGCCGGTGGCGCCGGACTTGACCGCCTCCAGGACGTCGGCGTGCTCGCCGCTCGCCGAGAGGACGAGGACCCGCAGCGCCGGATGCGCGCCGACGAGCTCCTTGCAGACCTGGACACCCGGCTTGACCGGCAGGTTCAGGTCGAGGACGAGGACGTCGGGGCAGGCCGCCGTGGCCCGGCGCACGGCCTGCTCGCCGTCGCCCGCCGTGGCGACCACGTCGAAGCCCGCCTCCGCGAGGTCGCGGGCGACCGCGTCCCGCCACATCGGATGGTCGTCGACGACCATCACCCTGATCCGCTGCCGGTCCGTCTGCTGCTCGCTCATCTTTCCTGTCCTGCCTTCCCCCGTGGAACCTTCAACTCGACTTCCGTGCCCTGCCCCGGGACCGAGATCAGCTCGGCCGAGCCGCCCAGGTCCCGCAGTCTGCCCCGGATGGAGAGGGCGACGCCCATCCGGCCCTCGCCCTCGGCCTGCGCGAGGCGGCCCTCCGGGATGCCGGGCCCGTCGTCCCGGACGGTGACGATCACCTCGTCGGGCCAGTCCTCGACCAGGATCCAGGCCTGGGCGTCCTCCCCCGCGTGCACCCGGACGTTGTCCAGGGCGGCGCCGACGGCGGCGGCCAGTTCGCGGGCGGCCGGCGGCGGCAGCACGACCGGCGCGCCCGGCTCGGAGAGGGTGACCCGGGCCCCGGCGCGCGGGGCGAGAAGGAGGCGCAGATCGACGGGCGTGTCGTCGTCGGACTCGTCGTCCACCTCGACGACCCGGACCACGGCCCCCTCGGACTCGTCCTCCGAGACCAGGCTGGGCCGGGTGAGTCCGCCCGCGACGAGCGTACGGAGCGCGACCTCCTGCTCCCCCGCCATCCGGCCGAGCTCGGCCGCCTCACCGCCCAGCGCGGTGCCGCGCCGCTGCACCATCGCGAGGACCTGGAGGACGCTGTCGTGGATGTCCCGGGCGAGGCGCTCCCGCTCCCGGGTCGCGGCCTCGATCTCCAGGGCGCGGGCGAGGGTGCGCTCGGAGGCGCGGGCCACCTCGACGACGTATCCGATGGCGATGGAGGCCACCCAGACGAGCAGCACGTTGTGGAAGGTGTCCCGGCTGGGGTGGCCGCGCTCGACGATGTTGGCGACGGCGACCAGGGAGGAGGCGACGCCGGCCCAGCGCCAGCCGCCCTTGATGGCGAACGCGAGGACGGAACCCGCGGTCCATATCGACGGCAGGGTGGGGCCGTCGACCGACTGGGCGTGGGCGTCGGCGAGCGGGGTGAGCAGGATGCCGACGAGGGCGACGGTGAGGTCGACGCCGAGGAAGCGCTTGGTGCAGCTGGCCGCGTTCGCCACTCTGGGGAGGGTCGCGAGGGTCCAGACGCACATCACCGCCAGATAGGCGACCGCGATCCAGGGCCGCTCGTACCGCTCCCGCCCGAAGGCGAACAGCAGGACGGCGTAGGTCATCGTCAGGACTCGGTAGCCGGTCAGCGCCCGCCACAACGGCTGCTCGACCGACATGCGCACGACACGCTCGCGCTTGGCCATCTCCCCCACCCACCCCGGACACCCCCAGGGGGTGCCATGTGCCATGCCCGGTCCCGTACCGCTCCGCTGACGTGCCCGGCGCTCCACTGACGCGCCTACCTGTCCGGCATACGCGCCTGCCCGCTCCGCTTACGCGCCGGACTCTTCCCGCGCGGCGATCTCGGCCTTGACGGCCTCCTTGGCCGCCTTCTCCGCGTCCGCGATCTGCCGCTTGGCGGCGGTCGCGTAGACGTCGACGTACTCCTGGCCGGACAGCTTCATGATCTCGTACATGACCTCGTCGGTCACCGAGCGGAGGATGAAGCGGTCCCCCTCCATGCCCTGGTAGCGGGTGAAGTCCAGTGGCTTGCCGATCCGGATCCCCGGACGCATCAGCTTGGGGACGACCTTGCCGGGCGGCTGGATCTTCTCCGTGTCGATCATGGCGACCGGGATCACAGGCGCGCCGGTGGCCAGGGCCACCCGCGCCAGACCGCCGGGCTTGCCCCGGTAGAGACGGCCGTCGGGCGAACGGGTGCCCTCGGGGTAGATCCCGAAGAGCCCGCCCTTCTCGACGACCTCGATACCGGCCCTGATCGCCGCCTCGCCGGCGCCGCGGGCACCCGAACGGTCGACGGGGAGCTGGCCGACGCCCTTGAAGAAGGCGGCGGTGAGCTTGCCCTTGACTCCCGGGGAGGTGAAGTACTCCGCCTTGGCGATGAACGTGACCTTGCGGTCGAGGACGGCCGGGAGGAAGAAGGAGTCGGAGAAGGAGAGGTGGTTGCTCGCCAGGATCGCGGGACCCTCGGCCGGAATGTTCTCCAAACCCTCGACCCAGGGCCGGAAGGCGAGCTTCAGGGACCCTCCGATGGAGAACTTCATTGCGCCGTAGATCAACTCGCCATGCCTTCCGTGTGCCGTGGCGACGACTTTAACCCGTACCGGCCTACGGCCCCCGCTACGGCCCTGGTCGGTGTCGGTCCGGTCGCGTACCGTGAAGGTCCTTCCCCATTTTCCGTCGCTTCGGCGCACCCGAAGTCGAACGAACAGGAGACCCCGGTGCCGGTCCTTCCCGGAGCCGAGCCGTACCGCCACGAAGGCGGAGAGGTCGGCGTCCTTCTCTGTCACGGATTCACCGGTTCCCCGCAGTCGATGCGCCCGTGGGCCGAGTATCTGGCCGGCCGCGGGCTCACCGTCTCGCTGCCATTGCTGCCCGGCCACGGCACCCGCTGGGAGGACCTCCAGCTCACCACGTGGCACGACTGGTACGCGGAGGTGGACCGGGCCCTGCGCGAGCTCCTGGAGCGGTGCGAGACCGTCTTCGTCATGGGGCTCTCCATGGGCGGGGCGCTCACGCTGCGGCTGGCCGCGCAGCACGGTGCCGCGGTGCGCGGCATCGTCCTCGTCAACCCGGGCAACAAGGTGCACGGCCTGGCGGCGCACGCGCTGCCCGTCGCCCGGCATGTGGTCCGCACGACGAGCGGCATCGCGAGCGACATCGCCAAGGAGGGCGTGAAGGAGGTCGGCTACGACCGGGTGCCGCTGCACGCCGCGCACTCGCTGCGCCAGTTCTTCCGTACCGTGGACGCGGAGCTCCCGCAGGTCACACAGCCGCTGGTGGTGCTGCACAGCCCGCAGGACCACGTGGTGCCGCCGGCCGACTCCGCCCGGGTCCTGAGCCGCGTTTCCTCGACGGACGTCCGGGAGATCCTGCTGGAACAGAGCTACCACGTCGCGACGTTGGACCATGACGCGGAGCGGATCTTCGACGAGAGCTGGGCGTTCGTCGAGCGTCTCGCCCCGAGTCCGGTCGACGGGAAGAGGAGCAGCAGCGGTGGCTGACCAGCAGGACGGCGGCGAGCGGGAGCCGCAGCCCATCGACGAGGAAGCGGCCTGGGCCGCGATCGTCGCCGGGTACGGGGACGAGCCCGCGGATCCCCCGGGGGCGCGGCCGTACCGGCCGATCGAGAACCTCGCACTGCCCGAACCGGAGGACGAGCCCGCGACGCCGGGCACCACGACGGGAACGGGCACCGGCATCGGCAGCACGGGCGCGGGCCCCAAGGCCGGGACCGGGCCGGGGGGCGCCGCCGGCTCGGGAGCCGGCTCGGAGGCGGCTTCCGGAGCCGACTCCGGTACGGAGGCGGACGGCGGGCCCAAAACGGACACCGGGTCCGCGGCGGACGCCGAGGACTCCGCCGACGGCGACCGGAGGCCGGAGGCCGGTGCGGAGAAGCCCGCGCTGGGCAGCTCCGTCGTCTTCGCGCCCGGCGTACGGCCGAGCGGCCCCCGGGACTACTCCCCGGCGGAGCCGGAGGAGGGCCCGGACGGTACCGGGGAGGGCCACTTCGTCCCGCCGGAGCCCCCGCCGCTGCCGGAGGCGGACGCGACGACCAAGTTCGCCTGGCTCGGCGTGGTCGGCGGTCCGGTGCTGATGCTGGTGGCCGTCCTTCTCCAGTGGGACATGACCTGGTGGCTGACGACGCTCTGCGTGGGCGGCTTCCTGGGCGGCTTCGCGACCCTCGTCGCGCGCATGAAGCACGACGACGATGACGACGGCTTCGGCGACCCGGGCCGCGGGGCGGTCGTGTAGTTCCCTCGTTCCGCACGCTACGCAGCAGGCACACGGACCGCCGCCAGTACGGGCAGGTGGTCCGTGGCCGTTCTCAGGTCCGTGGGGTCGAGGTGCGGCGGGACCCCGCAGCCGAGGAACTCGATGCCCGGCGTGGCCAGGATCGCGTCGATGCGCTGGTGCGGGTCGGCGGGGGTGGAGGTGTACTCGCCGCCCCAGGGGCTCACCGCCCAGCCGTCCCGGAGCTCCGTCGCGAGCCGGGTGAAGGCGGGGCCGTCGGGCCGTTCGTTGAGGTCTCCGGCCACGAGGACGTGCGGGGTGCCCAGCGCGGCGACGCGGTCGAGGACCAGGCCGGCCTGGGCGTACCGCTCGTCCTCCCGCAGGCTCAGGTGGCAGCTGATCAGCCCGGCCCTGGCCCCGCCGAAGCGGACGACGGCGGTCGCGAGGCCGCGGCGGTGCAGGCCGGGGGTGAGGGGAAGCAGCACGTCCTCGGTGCGTTCCACGGTGGCCCGCAGGGAGCAGAGCAGCATCGGTCCGGCCGCGGTGGCACCGCCGCTCAGCATGACGAGCTCGCTCTTGGCGGCGAGCCGGGCGGCGTGCTTGCGCCAGCGGAAGAAGCGCGGGGCCTCCTGGACGAAGACGAGGTCCGGGGCGCAGGCGCGGATCACCCGGGCGAGGGCGTCCTCGTCGTCGCGCATCGAGCGGACGTTGTAGCTCAGGACCCGGAGGACGGCCGAACCGTCCGCCTCGGTGAGGGAGTTGGGCAGCTCGCTGATCGCCATGCCGGCCAACATACGACGACCGCCCGCCGTGTCCCAGAGGGCGCGGCGGGCGGTCGTCGTATGCCTTCGTACGGGTGTCAGCCCTGGCGGGCCAGGTCCGCCGCGCCGACCAGGCCGGCCTTGTTGCCGAGCTGTGCCGCGAGGACCTGGGCGTGCGGACGCCACTGGCCGCCGATCAGCCAGCGCCGGAAGGACTTCCGGATCGGGTCCAGGACGAGGTCGCCCTCGTCCGAGACGCCGCCGCCGACGATGAACGCCGAGGGGTCGAAGAGCGAGGCCAGGTCGGCGAGACCGGCGCCCGCCCAGCGGGCCAGCTCACGGAACGAGTCGACGGCGACCGGGTCGCCGGCGCGGGCGGCCTGACTGACGTGCTTGCCCTCGATGCCCTCGGGGGTGCCGTCGCCGAGGCTCAGCAGGACCTCCGCGCGCTCCGGGGTGGCGTTGGCGCGCTGCTTGGCGTACCGGACGAGCGCGCGCCCGGAGGCGTACTGCTCCCAGCAGCCCTGGCTGCCGCAGCCGCACAGCAGTCCGTCCGGGACGACCCGGATGTGGCCGAACTCGGCGGCCACGCCGAAGCGTCCGCGGCGCAGCTTGTTGCCGATGATGATGCCGCCGCCGAGGCCGGTGCCGAGAGTGATGCAGATGACGTCCTCGTGGCCCTGGCCCGCGCCGAACTTGTACTCGCCCCAGGCCGCCGCGTTGGCGTCGTTCTCGACGACGACGGGGAGGCCGACGCGCTGCTCGACCTTGTCCTTCAGCGGCTCGTGCCGCCAGTCGATGTTCGGTGCGAAGAGGACGGTGGCACGCTTGTCGTCGACGTAGCCCGCGGCACCGATGCCCACGGCCTCGATCGAGTGGCCCTTGCCCGCCTCGGAGACCGCGGCGCTGATCGCGTCGACGATGCCTTCGGGGGTCGGCGGGGTGGGCACCTTGTGCGTGTCGAGGATGTTGCCCTCCTCGTCGACCACGCCGGCCGCGATCTTCGTGCCGCCGATGTCGACGCCGATGGTGAGTCCCATGTGTCCCTCAGTTTTCGGTCGAGCCCCGCTACGGCCCACCGTACCCGAGGGGAGGGGTCCTCCCGATCAGTCCCGATCAGTCGGTGCCGATCAGTCAGCCCCGATCAGCGGGTACGGATCAGCGAGTCCTCGATCAGTCGAGGTCGATGTGCTGGCCCGTGCCGGGCCCCTCGTCGTCGCGGCGCGGCTCGTCCTTGCCGTCACGGTCCTCGCCGTCGCGGCCGTCGGCGGCCTCGGTGTCGGCCTCGCGGCGCGGGTCGTCCTCGGCGACGGTCCCGCCGCGGGTCCAGCGGGTCTCGTGGCCCTCGACGGCGGAGCGGTAGGCGGCGAGCAGCTCGGTTCCGGCGGCGGCGAGGTGGTCGAAGACCTGCGGGTTGCGCTCGATGACGGGCTCGACGACGGCCTTCGCCTGGTTGACGACCTGCTTGACGGTCTCACCGCTGATGCCGCCGAGTCCGCCGAGCAGCGGGCCTCCGAGTCCCCCGGCGACCTTGTCGGCGACGGCGTCGAAGAGCTTGCGCAGCTCCTCGGCGGCCGAGCCGGGCTCGGCCCCGCGCTCCGCACGGCGGCGGGCCTTCTCCGCCTCCAGGTCCTCGGCGCACGCCTTGGCCCAGGCGTCCGAATCGCTCATGGCGTACTCCTCACAGGCTGGTACTTCGACGGTACACGCCCTCAGGGGGTCCGCGGCCAGAGTCCCGGGTCCGGTGTGAAGCGCACCCCGAGGTCCCCTTCGACGAGCCCCGCGCCGGTCACGGTGCAGCGGCGCAGGACGGACGGCAGGGGCAGGTGGCGGCGGAAGGGGCCGACGGTCAGGAGCAGTTCGTCGCCGCGGCGGACGAGGGCGAGCTCCTCCTTGACGGCGCCGGGCAGCGGGATGTGCCAGACGAGGACGCCGTCCTTCTCCCGGCGGTCCTCGACCTCGCGTCCGGGTACGGGGACGAGGGGGGCGGGCGCCGGGAGGGGCGCCAGGAGCGCGAGGTCCTCGGCTCCGCGCGGGTCGCGGCCGAGATGCGGCAGCTCGTGGACGACGCCCGCGGCGGTACGGAGCTCCGCCAGGTGCCGGTGCTGCTGGGTGGTGAGTCCGGCGAGCCAGGGGTCCTCGGAGTCGGCGGGGAGCAGCCGGTTGGCGACGACGGCGTCGAGGGCGAGGCCCTGGAGGGCGAGGCCGAGCCGGGCGGTGCGCAGGGCGTCGACGGCGGCCGGGCCGGGTTCGAGGACGAGGCGGACGCGGGTGGTGGGGGCGTCGGCGACGGCCTGGGCGGCGGCGAGCTCGGCCTCCCAGCGGGCGGTGGTCTCGTACAGCCACTGCGCGGGCATGGGGACCCCGGCGAGCTGGGCGAGCATCGGGCGCAGGGCGCGGGCGGCCTGCCGTTCGGGGGGCAGGAGGCGGCGCAGGTAGCGGCGGAGCTGCTCGGGCAGGGCGAGGAGGGCGAGGGCCTCGGGGAGCGGGGGGAGGTCGACGACGGCGAGGTCGTGGTCGCCGTGCGCGGCGTCGCGCAGGGCCCTCAGCAGGGCGAACTGGCGGCTGCCGGGGAGCTCGGTGAGCTCGGCGTCCTCGAGGGGGGCGGCGCCGAGGAGGTCGAGGGCGGCGCCGGAGCGGGCCTGGAGGGCGAGGAACTCGCGGCGGAAGTCCGCGGCGGGGTCGGGGCGCAGGACGCGAAGACCGCCGCCGCCCGGAAGCGGGTCCGGAAGCGGCCCGGCGAGCGGATCCGCCGCCTCGGAGACGAGCAGGACCCGGCGCCCCGCCCGCGCCTCGGCGAGGGCGGTCGCGGCGGCGACGGTGGTACGGCCGGCGCCGCCGAGGCCGGTGACAAGGATGATCCGCATGCGGAGGACGTTACCGCCGCCCGACCAGGGCCTGTCCGGCGGTCAGGGCCCCGGCCATGATCCGCCGGACAGGCTCCAGGGGTGTGCCGGCGGTCAGGCCGGCCCGACCGGCCGCGGACCCCGAGGCCTCACGCGCCGGATTCGACGCGCTTCTTCAGGCCGGCCAGGGCGCGGTCGATGATGACCTTCTCGGCCTTGCGCTTGATCATGCCGAGCATGGGGATCTTGACGTCGACGGTCAGCTGGTAGGTGACCTCGGTGCGGTCGCCGCCGCCGAGCGCGGCGAGCCGGTAGGAGCCGTCGAGGGAACGGAGCATCTGGGACTTGACCAGGGTCCAGCTGACCTCGTCGGCGCCGGTCCAGGTGTACGCCAGGGTGTGGTCGTCCTTGATGGCGCCGGCGTCGAGGAGCAGCCGGACCTTCTCCGCGCGGCCGGCGGCGTCCGTCTCCAGGACCTCGGCCTCCTTCACCTCGCCCGTCCACTCGGGGTAGCGGGCGAAGTCGGCGATCACACCCATGACGTCGGCCGGCGCCGCCTCGATGGTGATGCTCGAGCTGGTGTGTTCGGCCATCGCGGTGGCTCCTCCACTGTGCGGTCCGGCGAGAAGGCGAGAACTCGAAGGAAACGAAGGGCACGGACGTACGGATGTGCCGACGGCAGGCTATCGCGCCGCGGCTCCGCGCCCGTCACCACTCCAGGGCGAAGGGCCTGCCGGTCGACGCGAAGTGCCCGACGTTGACGCACTCGGTGGCCGCGATCCGCATCCGCCGGGCGAGCGGCTGGTGGACGTGGCCGAAGAGGGCGTACCGGGGCCGGGTGCGCCGGATCGCGTCGAGCAGGGCGCGGCTGCCGCGCTCGAAGCGGCGGGCCACCGTGTCGTACGTCAGCTCCGGCACGTCCGGCGGGATGTGGGAGCAGAGGATGTCGACGCCCCCGAGGGCCTCGACCTTGGCCGCGTACTCCTCGTCCGAGATCTCGTACGGGGTGCGCATCGGGGTGCGCAGTCCGCCGCCGACGAAGCCGACGGTGAGGCCACCGAGCTCGACGCGCTGTCCGTCGAGGACGGTCGTGCCCGGTCCGGCGAACTCGGTCCAGAGCCGGGGGATGTCGACGTTCCCGTAGGTGGCGTAGGTGGGGGTCGGGAAGGCGGCGAACAGCTCGGCGTACTGGCGGCGCACGGCGGTCTCGATGGCGGTGTCGCGGTCGACGTCAAGTCCGGCCCAGAGGCGGCGGCCCAGGTCACGGGCCTCGTCGAAGCGGCGGGCGGTGCGCAGTTCCACGAGTCTGTCGGCGTTCTCGACACCGAAGAGGTCGGGGAAGATCCCGCGGCCGTGGTCGGCGTAGTCGAGGAAGAGGACCAGGTCACCGAGGCATATGAGGGCGTCGGCGCCCTCTCCCGCCCTGGCGAGGTCGCCGGCGTTGCCGTGCACGTCACTGACCACATGGACTCGCATGAGCACACCTTAGGGGGTGTCACCTGCGGTTACTTCCGAGTCGGGAAACCTGTGGATTACTGTGCGCACAGCACCGTCATGCATGTGTGACGCACCGAACATCTGGCCGGGACCCCCTATCGGAACCATCTACCGATGGGTAACGTCCGGGCAGTCCAGTCGTGCTCACCCCCACTGAGCACCTGCCCGATCATGGACTTCACCGGTGCATCACACAGAGCCGTGGCGCCGGCGCCCGATGAGGAGCAGCAGTCTTGCGCGAGTTCAGCCTTCCGGCCCTGTACGAGGTCCCCACGGACGGCAATCTGACGGATCTCATCCGCCGCAACGCCTCCCGACACCCAGACGTCGCCGTGATGGGGCGCAAGGTCGACGGGGTCTGGACCGACGTGACCGCGACGCAGTTCCTCGCGGAGGTCCGCGGGGTCGCCAAGGGGCTGATCGCCTCGGGCGTCGAGCCGGGCGACCGGGTCGCGCTGCTGTCCCGCACGCGCTACGAGTGGGTGCTGCTCGACTTCGCGATCTGGAGCGCGGGCGGCGTGACCGTGCCGGTCTACGAGACGAGCTCCGCTGAGCAGATCCAGTGGATCCTCGGCGACTCGGGCGCCTCGCTGGCGCTCGTGGAGAGCCCGGCGCACGAGGCGTCGGTGGAGTCCGTCCGGGCGCGGCTCCCCGAGCTCAAGGGCGTCCGGCAGATCGAGGACGGCGCGATCGCCCGGCTCACCGCCGAGGGGGCGGACGTCTCCGACGAGTTGCTCGACGCGCGGATGTCGGCGGCGAACGCGGACGACCCGGCCACGATCGTCTACACCTCGGGCACGACCGGCCGCCCCAAGGGCTGTGTCCTGTCCCACCGGGCCTTCTTCGCCGAGTGCGGCAACATCGTGGAGCGGCTGAAGCCCCTCTTCCGTACCGGCGAGTGCTCGGTGCTGCTCTTCCTGCCGGCCGCGCACGTCTTCGGGCGGCTCGTCGAGGTCGCGTCCGTGATGGCGCCGATCCGCCTGGGCTGCGTCCCGGACATCAAGAACCTCACCGACGAGCTGGCCTCGTTCCGGCCGACGCTGATCCTGGGCGTGCCGCGGGTCTTCGAGAAGGTCTACAACTCGGCGCGGGCCAAGGCGCAGGCCGACGGCAAGGGCAAGATCTTCGACAGGGCCGCGCACACGGCGATCGCGTACAGCCGGGCGATCGGGACCCCCGAGGGCCCGTCCTTCGGCCTGAAGCTCAAGCACAGGGTCTTCGACAAGCTGGTCTTCAGCAAGCTGCGGGCGGTGCTCGGCGGGCGCGGCGAGTACGCGATCTCGGGCGGCGCGCCGCTGGGCGAGCGGCTCGGCCACTTCTTCCGGGGCATCGGCTTCACGGTCCTCGAGGGGTACGGCCTGACGGAGTCGTGCGCGGCGACCGCGTTCAACCCGTGGGACCGGCAGAAGATCGGCACGGTCGGTCAGCCGCTGCCGGGCTCGGTCGTGCGGATCGCCGACGACGGCGAGGTCCTGCTGCACGGCGAGCACATCTTCTCGCGGTACTGGAACAACGAGGCGGCGACGGCCGAGGCGCTGGCTGACGGCTGGTTCCACACGGGCGACATCGGCACGCTCGACGAGGACGGCTACCTCGCGATCACGGGCCGCAAGAAGGAGATCCTGGTGACGGCGGGCGGCAAGAACGTCGCCCCGGCGGTCATCGAGGACCGGATCCGGGCGCACGCACTGGTCGCGGAGTGCATGGTGGTCGGCGACGGGCGCCCGTTCGTGGGCGCGCTCGTCACCCTGGACGAGGAGTTCCTCGGCCGCTGGGCCGCCGACCACGGCAAGCCGGCGGGCTCGACGGCGGCCTCCCTCCGCGAGGACGGCGAGCTCCTGGCGGAGGTCCAGCGCGCGATCGACGACGGAAACGCCGCGGTCTCCAAGGCCGAGTCGGTCCGCAAGTTCCGTGTCCTGCCCGCCCAGTTCACGGAGGAGGCGGGCCACATCACCCCGTCCCTGAAGCTGAAGCGGAACGTGGTGGCGAAGGAGTTCGCGGACGAGATCGAGGCGATCTACCAGGGCTGAGCCCTGGAAGCGGACCGTACGGCTGGAGGCCCGGGGCGACATCGCTCCGGGCCTCCAGCCGTTTCCGCACCCCACCGCACCGAGACTTGAACACGTTCAACTCCGGGTGGCAGGATGCCTCCCATGAAGATCGCAGGGGGAAGCGCGTCGCACGGGCTCCGCGGGTACGGGGTGGTGGTGGCGCTGCTCGCCACCCTGACCGGCTGCCTCGCCGGGCCGGCCCAGTACTACGAGGGGACGGACGTCCACGACGCCACGGCGGCCGAGGTCGCCGGGGTCTGGGAGTCCACCGAGGGCACCTCGATGACGCTGCGCCCGGACGGAACGGCGACCGTCACCCGGCTCGACGGCGCGGACTTCGACTTCGACGAGGGCTGGCGGCTCTCCGGCAAGGGCACCTGGTCCCTCGCCGACGACCCCGACGGGCAGGACGTGCGCCTGAAGCTCACCCAGCGCACCAAGGTCGACCGGCGAGCGGACGCCACCATGCCCCCGCCGGACGGCGGGGACCCGCCCACCGCCTACACCTGGCGCTTCTTCGTGGACCGCGACGAGCGGCGCGAGCTCGTCCTGTTCTTCTTCTACGGCGATCCCGACGGCGGCTCCAGCTACGTCATGACGCGCGAGCCGTCCGCTACAGCAGCTCCCTGAGCCGCTCCGCCAGCAGGTCCCAGCGCCACCTCTCCTCGACCCAGGACCGGCCGCGCTCGCCCATGCGGGCGCGGAGCCCGGGGTCGAGCAGGAGGGTGGCGACGCGGTCGGCGGTCTCCTCGGCGGATTCGCCGCGGACGACCCAGCCGGTCCCGCCGTCGAGGACGGCGTCGGGGGCGCCGCCGGAGTCGCCGGCGACGACCGGGAGGCCGGTGGCCGAGGCCTCCAGGTAGACGATGCCGAGCCCCTCGACGTCGAGGCCGCCGCGGCGGGTGCGGCAGGGCATGGCGAAGACGTCGCCGGCCCCGTAGTGGGCGGGGAGTTCCGACCAGGGGACGGCGCCGGTGAAGCGTACGGATCCGGCCACGCCGGTCTCGGTCGCGAGGCGGCGCAGGTCGTTCTCGTACGGGCCGCCTCCGACGATCAGGAGGACCGCGTCCGGGACCCGGCGCAGGATCGCGGGCAGGGCCCTGATCAGGGTGTCCTGGCCCTTGCGCGGGACGAGCCGGGAGACGCAGACGACGACGGGCCGGTCGCTGAGCCCGAGGCGGGCGCGGACGTCGGCGCCGCCCGAGTCGGGGTGGAACGTCTTCTCGTCCACCCCGGGCGGGAGCTGGACCATCCGCCCGGCGGCGGCGGGCGTGAGGGCCTCCGCGATCCGGGAGCGGGTGTACTCGCCGAGGTACGTGATGGTGTCCGTGCCCTCGCCGATGCGGCGCAGCAGCTGTCGGGCGGCGGGGAGTTGGGCCCATCCCGCCTCGTGGCCGTGGGTGGTGGCGACGAGCCGCCGCGCGCCCGCCCTGCGCAACGCGGGGGCCATCAGGCCGAGCGGTGCCGCGGCGCCGAACCACACGGACCGGCAGCCGTGCTCGCGCAGCAGCGCGGTGGCGCGGGCGGTGACCCGGGGTGTGGGCAACAGCATGGTGGTGCGATCGCGGACAACCGTGAAAGGCTGTTCGGCGTCGAACAGAGCGGTCGCCTCGACCCCTTCGCGGCTTCGCTTCCAGGTGGAGGCGTAGACCACGATCTGTTCGGGATCCAGGCGCAGCGCCATGTTGTGCAGGAACGCCTGGATTCCGCCGGGTCGCGGCGGGAAGTCGTTGGTTACGATCAGGGTCTTGTCCATCGTGGCCGACAGTACGCGATGGGCACTCACCGCCCGGCACCACCACTCTCCGCGCGAGCGGACCGACAGGACAAGGACGATTCAGTGATGACGGGCGGCGCGGTGAAGAACGGTTCACTCACGGGTCTGCGGCTTCCGCTCGGCCTCTGGGCCCTCACCAGGGCCATCCTGCTGCTCTGCGTCTTCAAGGTCGTCGTCGTCCCCGGGCCGGACATCACCTTCGACATCTCGCACATCTACCAGGGCTGGTACGAGGTCCTGCGGACGGGCACGTACCCGCTGGACGACGTCACGTGGCAGTACCCGCCGGCCGCGGCCCTCGCGGTCCTCTCGCCCGTGCTGCTGCCGTTCCTCGACTACGCGTCCGCCTTCTTCCTCCTCGCCTTCCTCTGTGACGCGTTCATCTTCGGGCTGCTCCTGCACACGGGCCGCCGCGCGGGCCGGACGCTCTACGGCGCCTGGATCTGGATCGCGGGCATCGCGCTGCTCGGCCCGATCACGTACGCCCGGTACGACGTGATGGTGACCGCCGTCGCCGTCGCGGGGCTGCTCGCGGCCGGCCGGAGTCCGCGTGTCCTCGGCGCGCTCGCCGGCTTCGGCGCGGTCCTGAAGGTGTGGCCCGCGCTGATCCTCGCGGGTACCGCGAAGGGCCGCGCGACCTTCCGCTCCTGGTCGACGGCGGCGGGCGCGGCGGCCGCCGTCCTGCTGCTGTGCGTGCTGTGGATGCCGGGGGCGCTGGCCTTCCTCTCCTACCAGCGGGACCGGGGCACCGAGGTCGAGTCGCTGGGCTCGATGGTCTTCCACGTGATCCGGCACTTCGGCTGGGACGGCGAGCCGCGGATGAACTTCGGCTCGATCGAGTTCCTCGGCCCGCACGTCTCCACGGTCTCCACCTTCGCCCTCGGCCTCACCATCGCCGCCTTCGCCTGGCTCCTGCTGTGGCGGATCCGTTCGCGCCGCTTCACCTCGTCGACGGTGGCGGACGCGGCCTTCGTGGCCGTGCTGCTGTTCACGGTCACGAGCCGGGTGCTCTCCCCGCAGTACATGCTGTGGCTGGTCGGTCTGGGCGCGGTCTGCCTCGCCTACCGGTCGAGCCGGATGCGGCGGCCCGTGCACCTGGTGATCTGGGCGGCGGGGGTGACGCAGTTCGAGTTCCCGGTGTGGTTCTCGCACGTGACGCGCAGCGACCCGCTGGGCATCGCGGTGCTGTTCACCCGGAACGGCCTGCTGATCGCCGCCGCGCTGATCGCCTGCCGGATCCTGTGGCGCCAGACGGTGACGGAGCCGCGTCTCGCCGCGGCCACCATCCCGGCCCAGGCGACGCACCCGGAGCGCGAGAAGGCCCTCTCCGGCTCCTTCTGAGGGACGGCTCCTCCTGGTGGGCAGCGAGGACACGGCGGCTCAGCAGGCCGAGGGCCGCGCACTGGACCGCCATGGCGAGAGCCATCGCCAGACAGATCCCGGCGAGTCCGAACCCTGACAGGGCGTACGCGAGCGGCAGCTGCACGAGGACGCCGACGACGGTGATCCGGGCGAGGTACGGACCGGCCCCGCTGCCCTCGAAGACTCCGGCGACCCCGATGAAGCAGGCCATGAGCAGCAGGTAGGGGCCGAGGCAGCGCAGGAAGAGCGCGCCCGCCTCCGCCACCGCGGGCTCGGCGCCGAAGGCGCGCATCACGGGCCCGGCACCCAGGAGCAGCAGCCCGGCGGCGGCCGCGCCGAGGACGGCGGCGAGGAGCAGGGCCTGCCGTTCGACCGCCCGCCGCTCGTCCGTGCCGCCGCCGACAAGGTGAGCGGTGTGGATCCCGGCGGCCTGCTTGACGGCGTAGAAGGCCATGGTGGCGACGTACATGGCCTTGGTGGCGATGCCGTAGGCGGCGGTCTCGGTGACGCCGAGCCGCGCGACGACGGAGACGAGGGCGAGTGCCCCGGCCATCCGGACGGTGAAGTCGACGGACGTGGGGAGGCCGGTCGCGGCGGTACGGCGCAGGGCGGCGGTGGTCGACAGGGTGGGGCGGACGGTGCGCGCCGCCTTCAGCAGCGGGGTCCGGCGCAGGACGAGCAGGCCTGCGGCGAGGGCGACGGTCCGGCCGGTGACGGTGGCGAGCGCGGCGCCCTGGACTCCGTACGCGTGGATGAGCAGCGGATCCAGGACGAGGATCAGTCCGTTGGCGAGGAAGGCGAGCCGCATGGGGGTACGGGTGTCCCCGGCGCCCTTGAGGACGCCGTCGAGGACGTTCGTGGCGAAGAAGACGGCCGTGCCGGGGAGCGAGACCGCGAAGTAGGCGGTGGCCAGGGCGTGCGCCGGGTGGCCGGGGCCGCCGAGCAGCAGGGCGGCCAGCGGGTCGCGCAGCAGGTACCCGCCGAGGGCCACGGGCGGTACGAGCAGGGCGCAGAGGACGGTGCCACCCCGGACGGCGGCGCGGACGGCGGCGGGATCGTCGGCGCCGCGGGCGCGGGCGACGAGCACGGTGGTGCCGGAGCCGGCCATGAGGACGACGCCGAGCAGGAGGTTCTCGACGTTGGTGGCGACCGCGACGGCGGCGACCGCGTCCCCGCCGAGCCGGGCGACCCAGACCATGTTGATGACGCCCGCGGCGACCCCGGCGAGGAGTTCGAAGTAGACGGGCCGGGCGAGCCGGACGAGTGCGCGGCGGTGTGCGGACATGCGAAAGAGATCCCCCCTCTTTTCGAGATACCTCGAAAAGAGGTATCTCGAAAAGAAGTAGCATGACGGCCGGTGGCACGACAAGCGCGAAGGAGGCCGGCCTGTGCTGGAGCTGTCGATCCTGGGCTTCCTGTACGAGAAGCCCCTGCACGGGTACGAGCTGAAGGAGCGCATCCAGGGCCTGAGCGGCCACGTCCGCCCGGTCAGCGACGGCGCCCTCTACCCGGCGATCGCCCGCCTCGTGAAGAACGGCCTCGTCGACAGCCGCACGGAGCCCGGCGCGAGCGCCGCCCCGCGCCGCACGCTCTCCCTCACCCCGGACGGCCGCCGGGAGCTGCTCGCCCGGCTGCGGAACCCCAAGGACGCCGAGATCACCGACGGGCAGCGGTTCTTCACCGTGCTCTCCTTCCTCGGCCGGCTCCCCGAGCCGGCGGAGCAGGCGGCCGTGCTCCGCCGCCGCCAGGAGTTCCTCTCCGCCCCGGCCGGCTTCTTCTACGAGGGCGGGACCCCGGTGCGCGCCGAGGACGAGCCCGACCTCTTCCGGCAGGGCATGCTGCGGATCGCTCGCGCCACGGGCACGGCGGAGAAGGCCTGGCTGACCGAGGCCCTCGAAGAACTGGACGCGCGGGCGGCGCGCGTCAGCCGAGCCGTTCCGTCAGAAACGTCCGCCACGCGGCCGTGAACTCCTCCGGGGTGGTGTCCAGGACCTCCTGGAGCGCCTTCTCCACCGCGCCCTCCCGGGCCGGATGCGCCCCCACCGCCCGGTAGAACTCCGTCAGCTCCGTCTCGCCCCAGCGCTCCGCGATCAGCTCGCACGCGAGCCAGCCGCTCTCGTAGGCCCGGGCGAGCGACTCCGCGTCGCCGCCGAAGGCGAAGTCCGTGTCCTCCGGGAGCCGGACCGGCGGCTCGCCCGCGCGGACCGCGCGCCGCAGCTCGGGGGCGGCCTGGGCGGTGGTCCGGCCGGTGCCCCGGTAGCCGACCCAGTCGGCGAAGCCCTCGGAGAGCCAGACCGGCGTGGCCGGTGAGGTGTGAGCGCGGGTGGCGACGTGGACCGTCTCATGGGTGAGGACGAACTGCCGGCCGAAGTCGCCGAGGCCCCCGTACGCCTCGGGGTTGACGATGACCCGGTCCGCCGGCGCGTCCGCCCCGCCCTCGGTCTCCCCCGTGGTGACGGCGGCGATGCCCCGGTAGGAGGCGCCCGGTGCCCCGAGCAGCCCGCCCATGGCATCCAGGGAGCCTGGAACGAGGACGACGACCTCGCGGGCCCACTCCGAGGACCAGGCCGCGCTCACGGCGGGGACCGCCCGGTCGGCGGCCTCGGCGATGTCCCGGAGCCGCTCCGGGTCCTGGCCGACGCCGAGGACGAGCGAGCGGGCGCCCCGGACGGTCCGTACCTCCCCCTGCTCCCAGAGCTGCCGCGGCGCGCCCTCCGCGGGCCGGTCACCGGTCACGTACCAGCGCCCGTCCCGCTCGGCCAGGTCCAGGACGCGGTCGCTGGTGACGGGTCCCCCGTCGTGGCCACGGAAGCGGTAGCCGAGCACGGCGCGGGCCGTGACCTCGTCCTCGTCTGTGCGGTCGATCCCGGTGACCCGGTACGTCCAGTCGTCGAGCGGCACCTTCGCGAGCCGCCGGAACTCGGTCACGGCGGTCGGCGCGTAGGCGGGGTCGAGGGCGGCGCGGAAGCCGGGCTCGTCGCGGTCGAGGAGCGCCCTGGCGTGTCCGTCGAGGAGCGTCTGTATCTCCCGGGACGCCGCGGCCGTCGCCGAGGCCGTGTCCATGGTTCGACCCGCCGCACAGCCGGCGAGCCCGGTGAGCGCGAGCAGCAGGGCGAGCAGGCAGGCCGCGGCCGGTCGCCGCGCTCCACACCCCTGACCTGCCACGCCAACGATCGTACGGTCGGTACCGCTTCCGGTACGGCGGATCGGCGAAAGGACCGGCGACGGGCCCGGCGACCGCGCGGGCTCAGACCCGGGTCACCGTCACGTTCGACATCATGTTCACCGGGTCGTAGCGGACCCGCGCGCCCGGGTAGGGGGCGTGGATGACCTGTCCGTTGCCCGCGTAGATCCCCACGTGGCTGGCGTCGCCGCGGTACGTGACCAGGTCGCCGGGCTGCGCCTGCGAGAGCGGCACCTGCCGGCCCGCGTGCCGCTGCGCGGAGGAGGTGCGCGGCAGGCTGATCCCGGCCTGCCGGTACGACCAGACCATCAGGCCCGAGCAGTCGAAGCCGGTGGGCCCGGTCGCCCCCCACACGTACGGTTTGCCGATCGCGCTGCGGGCGGCGAGCACCGCGGCCGAGGCCCGTGAGGAGCCGGGGCCGAGGTCGGCGAGGGGCGGCAGCTCCCCGGCGGCCTCCGCGCGTCCACCGGAGCGGGAGGCACGGTCGTAGTCGGCGCGCTCCTCGACGGTGAGGGAGGCGAGGAGGCGGCGGGCCTCGGCGAGCTTGCGCTCGACGGTGCGCTTGTGGCGGGCCACCTCGGCCCGGCTGCGTTCGAGCTCGACGAGGGCGGTGCGTGCCTCGTCCCGCTTCTGGTTCAGCCGGCGCTGCTCCCGCTGGAGTTCGCCGAGCGCCGCGCCCTGCCGGGCGGTGGCGCGGTCGAGGACCGAGGCGCGCTCCAGATAGCTGTCGGGGTCGGAGGAGAGCAGCAGCGCGAGGGCGGGGTCGATGCCGCCGGAGCGGTACTGGGCGCCGGCGACCGAGCCGAGGGCGCCCCGCATGTGGTTGATGCGCTCCTGGCCGCGGGCGAGTCCGTCCTGTGCCCGGGAGACCGTCCGGCGCAGCGCGTCCGCCTTCTCGTCCGCCTTGTTGTAGCCCTCGGTGGCCTTCTCGGCCTCCTCGAAGAGGCGGTCGACGGTGGCCCGGGTGGCCGTGGGCGTGGTCCCGGGGTCGGCGCTCGCGGGGACGGCCCCGAGGGACGCCGCCGCGGTGGCCGCGGCGGCTGCGGTCAGGACGGTGACCCTCGCGGGTCGGCGGTGGGACGCCACTAATCGCGCTCCGTTCGGCTCGACGCAGACTGGCGCGGCAGACAGTAGCCGCTGATCACGTCACGTCCAACGAAGGCGCCGGGCACACAAAGTGACGCCCCGCCGGAGATCACAGGTCACCGGCGGGGCGTCAGGTCAGCGAGCGTCCGGGCGAACCACCCGTTTGGGCGGCATACCGGAGCGGGGTGTGTCAGCCTCCGACGCGGACGCCGAACTGGAACGTGCCCATGTAGCTCATCGACTCGTAGCGGACGCTGGCGCCCGGCTTGGGGGCGTGCAGGATCGTGTTGTTGCCCGCGTACAGACCCACGTGCGACAGGCCGTTGAAGAAGACCAGGTCGCCCGGCTTGAGCTGGCTGCGGCCGATCTTCGTGCCGTCGTTCTGCTGGGTGTACGTGGTGCGGGTGAGCCTGGCGCCGGCCTGGCGGTAGGCCCACTGGGTCAGACCCGAGCAGTCGTAGGCGTTGGGGCCCTCGGCGCCGGAGACGTACGGCTTGCCGATCTGGGAGGCGGCGGCGTTGAGCGCGGCGGCGCCGAGGCCGCTCGCGGGGGCCTCGTTGCCGAGGTCGAGCCGCTCGCCGGCGGCGCGGCTGGCCCGCTGCTCCTTGGCCCGCTCCTCCTGCTCCAGCCTGGCCTTCTCGGCCGCCGTGAGGGTGTTGAGGAGCTTCTGCGCCTCGGCGAGCTTGCTCTGGTACTTCTGCTTCTTCGCACCGAGGGTCTTGCGGACGTCCTCGAGGTCGGCCAGCTTCGTGGTCGCCTCGGCGCGCTGCTGCGCGAGGGTCCGCTGCTTGGCCTGGATCGAGGTGAGGACGTCGGCCTGCTGGGCGCTCAGCTGGTCGATCGCGGACGCCTTGTCGAGGTAGGTGTCCGGGTCGGCGGAGAGGAAGAGCTGGAGCGCCGGGTCGATGCCGCCGGAGCGGTACTGGGCGCTGGCGACCGAACCGATCTGGTTGCGCAGGGTGTTGAGCTCCTGCTGACCGCGGGCCACCTTGTCCTGGAGGTTGCTGATCTCCGTCTGCAGCGTGCCGCGGCGCTCTTCGGCCTGGTTGTACTGCTCCGTGGCCTCTTCGGCCTCGTGATGGAGCTCGTCGACCTTCGACTTGACCTCGTCGATCTTGGGCTTGGGGGCCGCCTGGGCTCCGGACTGGGCGGAGAGCGCGACGGCGGCGGCCGCGGCCGCGGTGAGCACGGTCACGCGGGCACGGCTCGGCTGCTTGGGTCGACGGTGGGACGCCACGAAGGCGAGCTCCTTCTTCCTCAGAGCCGCCCAACCGGTGAGGGGCAGGCGGTTCCTCCGCCGTCACCCCGGATGGGTGATCAACCGCGCGAAGGTTCGAAGCCTGACCCTAGTGACCAAGTTGTGATCAGTTCAAATCCCACTGGCAAAAATATCGCTCACGCAGCACTTTGTTTACCCACACCACACGGGCAGTGATGACCACTTGACGGTGCGCCATCCAGAATTCGGGCATAAAGCCCAGGAGTTACGAGACGTTACGAGAGCCGCGAAAGCCGCTTCAGCAACAATGCGGACGCCACGGGCCTCGCACCCGCCTTCGCCACTCCGTCGGCCACCTCGCGGTCGGTGGAGACCACCACCACGGGCCGCCCCGGCGGCTCGGCCCGGACCAGCTGACGGATCAACTCGTCCGCCGTCACGCCGGGCTTGGAGAAGAGCACGCGCACCCCGCGCGGCGGCGCGAGCAGTACCGGGGCCGCCAGTTCCGCCCCGTCGAAGACACACGTGACCTCGGCGCCCGAGCGGGCCGCGAGGGCCGAGAGGCTCCCGAGGAGCCGCAGCCGCTGCTTCTCCAGCGGCATCGTCGGATAGCCGGTCTTGGTGACGTTGTAGCCGTCGACCACCAGATGGGCCTGCGGCAGCGCGAGCAGTTGGTCGAGCAGCGCCGGATCGGTCTCGGAAAGCGCCCGTGCCGCGATGTCCTTCGGGGACATCCGCCCCGGCTCCACCGCGTCGACGGTGTCCGCCGGGTGTACGGAGACGGGGGGCAACGCCAGTTCGCGGCGCAGCCCCTGGGCCGCGTCCAGGACCGTGTCGAGCAGCAGCCGCAGCCGCATGTCCTCCACCGAGCGGCCCTCGCGCGCGGTCCTGCGGCTCGCCTCCAGCGCCGCCTCGACCTCGGCGAGCCGGGCCTTGAGCCGCCGGCTCTCGCTCTCGGCGGCCGACACCTGGGCCGCCGCCTCCGCCCGCGCGGTGTCGATCTCGCCCTGCGCGCGGCGCAGCGCGGCCTCACCGCGCTTCACATCGCTCTGGGCGCTGCGCAGCTTGCGGTGAAGCGATTCCGCTTCCCTCCGGGCGGCGTCCAGATCGTGGCGCAGCTCCTCCGTCTCGCCCCGGGAGCGGTCCTTCGCGGCGGCGAGCTCCTCGCGCAGCCGATCCAGTTCGCGCCGACCGGCCTCGTCGGCCCGCTCGGCGTCCGCCCGCTGGGCCTCCTCGCCCGCGGCGGCGACGAGCTTGACCCAGCCGACCGGACGCAGCACGTAGGCGGCGGCCGCCACGTCGAGCGGGTCGGCGGCGGCGGGCGGGGTGCCCGTCTCGACGGCACCGGCGAGCTCGGGCTGGGACTGCTTGAACCGCTCGCCGATCCGCTGACGGAAGAGCGGGTCGCTCTCCAGGGCGGCCGCCATCGCGTTTCCGGCGAACTTGGCCCGCCGGCTCGCGGTGAACCGCGCGTACTGCCGCAGGGGGGCCGGCAGCTCCGAGACGGTCAGCCCGCCGAAGGCGTCCGCGACCAGCGCGACGACCCGCCGACGTACACCTTCCGCCAGTGGGTGGTCGAGCGTCTCGGCAGCGTCACCTGCCGCGCCGGCCGGCTCTCCACCGTGCGCGGGCTGCTCCACGATCCGTCACCCCTATGTCGTCCGCGCCGCCCCTCAGGAGGCGGCGCCCGGCCTGTCCACCAGTTCGATCTGGTCCACCGCGTTGCACCAGCGGCAGCGGACCGACTCGATGGTCTCACTGACCACCTGCCGCTCCTCGACCGTCGGGTCGCCCGCGAGGTCCAGATGGACGTACTCCACGACCTTGGACGAGCGGGTCACGTCGAAGCGGGTCAGGTTGCCACAGAGCGTGCAGCGCCAGCGAGTCTCGGCGGTCGGCAGGGGAACCGTCGTCATCGAGCCGTCCTTCTTCCTGTTGCGTGGTACCAGGTGCGGGAGCCGCGGTGCGCCGTCGAACTGCGGTCGTACTGCCCGTTACCCTACGGCCTCGCCGGTGCGCCGGAGCACGGCGAGGCACTCTGTCCAGTTCGGCCCCGGTACGCCATGATCTGTCCATGATCGACTGGCGAGCGGCTACCCGGGGTGCCTGGCGGGGCACCCGCGGCGGCCCCACGGTGACCTACTGCCTCATCGCCGCCTGCTGCCTCCTCTTCGCGATGAGCCCGGTCTCCGGACTCAACCCGGTGTACGGCACGGGGGACGCGCTCCTCGCGGCCCAGGGCGCGTACTTCCGCCGCTGGGGCGTGGTCCCCGCCGAGCTGATGGCCGGCGACCCCCACGCCCTGCTCACCCCGCTCACCGCGCTCTTCGTCCACGGCAGCTGGCTCCATCTGCTGGGAAACATGCTCTTCCTGTACGTCTTCGGCGCGATGGCCGAAGAGCGCATGGGCCCCGTCGAGTTCGCCCTCTTCTACCTGGGCACCGGCTACCTCGCCCTGGTCGGGTACGCCGTGGCACACGCGAACAGCGAGCAGACGCTCGTCGGGGCGTCCGGGGCGATCTCCGGGGTGCTCGGGGCCTTCCTCTTCCTCTTCCCGCGCTCCCGGGTGACCAGCCTCTTCCCCTTCCTCTTCTTCCTGCCGCTGCGCTTTCCCGCCTGGATCGTGCTGATCTTCTGGTTCGTGCTCCAGTGGCTGGCGGCGCGGGCGGCCGGACCGGGCCCCGGCGTCGCCTATCTGGCCCACGTGGTGGGCTTCTCCCTCGGCTTCCTCTACGCCTGGGGCCGCTACCGGGGTGGGGATAGAGTGAAGGCTCCAGCCGCGGCGACCGAGGGAGAAAGCCAGCCGTGATCACCGCGATCGTGCTCATCAAGACCAGCGTGGACCGCATCCCCGAGATCGCCGAGTCGATCGCGGCGCTCGACAGCGTCAGCGAGGTCTTCTCGGTGACCGGGACCTACGACCTGATCGCCATGGTCCGGGTGTCGCGCCACGACGACCTGGCGGACGTCATCCCCGGCAGCATCAGCAAGATCCCCGGCGTCGAGGCCACGGACACGCACGTGGCGTTCCGGACGTACTCCCAGCACGATCTGGAGGCGGCCTTCGCCATCGGCCTGGAGTCCTGAGGCCGCGCACGCGTCACGACGGAAGGGGGCCTCCCGGCCGGGAGGCCCCCTTCACCCGTACGAGTGACTGATCAGCCGCGGTCGGGGACGCAGCGGCCGTCCTCGGTGCGGTACTTCCACTGCGCGCCGTCCCGGACAAGCTCCTTCACGGCGCCGACGAACCGCTCCACGTGCTCGTCCGGCGTACCGGCGCCGAAGCTCACCCGGATCGCGTTGAGGGACCGCTCCCCCGGGGTCGCCTCGGGGGAGCCGCACTCGCCCTGGGTCTGCGGGTCGCTGCCGAGCAGTGTGCGGACCAGCGGGTGGGCGCAGAAGAGGCCGTCACGGACGCCGATGCCGTACTCGGCGGAGAGCGCGGCGGCGAAGTGGGAGCTGTTCCAGCCCTCCACGACGAAGGAGATGACGCCGACGCGGGGCGCGTCGTCGCCGAAGAGCGAGAGCACCTTGACCTCGGGGACCTCGGCGAGGCCCGCGCGGACCGTGTCGATCAGGTGCTGCTCGCGGGCGACGAGCTGGTCGAAGCCGGCCTCGGTGAGCGCCCTGCAGGCGGAGGCGATGGAGTAGACGCCGATGACGTTCGGGGAGCCGGCCTCGTGGCGGGCGGCGGTGGTGTGCCACTCCACGTCCACGCCGCCGTCGGCGCGGCGCGCCACCTTGCGGGAGGCGCCGCCGCCCGCGAGGTACGGCTCGGCGTCCTGGAGCCAGTCGGAGCGGCCCGCGAGGACGCCCGAGCCGAAGGGCGCGTACAGCTTGTGCCCGGAGAAGGCGACCCAGTCCACGTCCAACTCCTGTACGGAGACGGGGTGGTGGGGCGCGAGCTGGGCGGCGTCGAGCACGGTCCTGGCGCCGTGGGCGTGGGCGGCGGCGGCGAGCTCCTTCACCGGCCACAGCTCACCGGTGACGTTCGAGGCACCGGTGACGCAGACCAGGGCGGGGCCGTAGGGGTCGCGGTCGGCGAGTGCCCGCTCCAGGGTCGCGACGGCCTGCTCGGGGGTGCGGGGCGCGTTGAGGTAGGTGACGTGGGCGTCCTGCCAGGGCAGCAGCGAGGCGTGGTGCTCGGTCTCGAAGACGAAGACCTGGCAGTCGGCGGGGAGCGTGGCCGCGAGCAGGTTGAGGGAGTCGGTGGTGGAGCGGGTGAAGACGACCTGGTCGCCCGGGCGGCAGTCGAGGAACTCGGCGACGGTGACGCGGCTGTTCTCGAAGAGGTCGGTGGAGAGCTGGGAGAGGTAGCCGGCGCCGCGGTGGACGCTGCCGTAGTAGGGGGCGTACGCGGCGACGTCGTCCCACACCCGCTGGAGCGCCGGGGCGCTGGCGGCGTAGTCGAGTGCCGCGTAGGTCACTTCGCCACCGGTGACGAGCGGGACGGTGACGTCCCGGCCGAGGACCGGCAGCGGGGCGGCGCAGCAGGGGTCGGCGGACTCGGAGTCGGCGGTCACGACAGCGGCGTTCGGGTATGCGGACATGGCGGTATCTCCCGGCGGGCGGTGCGGAATGGCTTCGGTGATCCCGTACGCGGCCGGACATGGCGGGGTACGGGTGATGCCTCGGAGGACATGGGGGTACGCGAAAGTGACCCTGATCCGAGGGTGAAGAAGGGGCGGATTCGCCCTATCGCATTCGCTTGCTCACGGAAAAAGCTCCTCGAGAGACCAGGACCCCTGGTGGTCGAGGGGCCCGCGCTTGCCGTGGACCTTGCTGTCCACGGCCTGGTCTTCACCCGGGGCACCCCGCCACGGACGGAGGGTTGCCGGACAGCAAGCCGGGGCTTCGTAGCTGTCACTCATGACCTGGCATGCATCCTGCCACATGATCGCGGATGCGTAAGACCCCGGTCCGCATGCTGGACCGGGGCCTCGAAGGAACCGCTACGCGTTGCTGGCGGCGACCCAGCGCTCCAGGGTGCGGTGGGCCGCGCCGGAATCGATCGCCTCCGCGCCCTTCGCGATACCGGCGCGCAGCTGCTCCGCCAGGGTGCCCTCGCCGGGCTCCAGGGCGGTGAGCGCCGCCGCGGTGTTGAGGAGCACCGCGTCCCGTACGGGCCCGGTCTCCCCCGCGAGGAGCCGGCGGGCGACGTCGGCGTTGAAGGACGCGTCCGCGCCGCGCAGCGCCTCCAGGGGTACGAGGTCGATGCCCACGTCCCGCGGGTCGAAGCGCTCCTCGGTCACCGTGCCGCCGCGGACCACCCAGACCCGCGAGGTGGAGGTGGTCGTCAGCTCGTCCAGGCCGTCGTCGCCGCGGAACACCAGGGCGGAGTTGCCGCGCTCGGCGAAGACCCCGGCCACGATCGGTGCCATGCGCGCGTCGGCGACGCCGACGGCCTGGGCGCGGACCCTCGCCGGATTGGTCAGCGGGCCGAGGACGTTGAAGGTCGTGCGGATCCCCAGCTGGCCGCGCGCGGCGGCGACGTGCCGCAGCGCCGGGTGGAACTTCACCGCGAAGCAGATGGTGATGCCGGCTTCCTCGGCGACCTCGGCGACCCGCCGGGGGGTCAGGTTCAGATTGATGCCGAGCTTCTCCAGGACGTCGGAGGAGCCGGAGGCGGAGGACGCGGCGCGGTTGCCGTGCTTGACGACCTTCGCGCCCGTGCCGGCGGCCACGATCGAGGCCATCGTGGAGATGTTCACGGTCTTGGCGCCGTCGCCGCCGGTGCCGACGATGTCGACGGCGGGGCCGGGCACCTCGATCACGTTGGCGTGCTCGTACATGCTCCGTACGAGGCCGGTGATCTCCGCGACCGTCTCGCCCTTGGCGCGCAGCGCCACCATGAACCCGGCGATCTGGGCGTCGGTGGCCTCGCCGCGCATGATGAGGTCCATCGCCCAGGCCGTGTCGTCGGCGGCGAGGTCACGGCCTTCGAGCAGGCCGTTCAGGAGGACGGGCCAGGAGCGGCCCGCCGACGTAGGTCCTCCAGCGGGGGTCACAGCGCTCATGGCAGCTCCTGGGTCATCACGTAGGGGAATACAAGGTCCACCCTATCGAGCCCGGAAGACGGCGAAGAGCCCCGTCCATCGAATGGACGGGGCTCTCACCGTGGCGACCTACGTCATCGGAAGGTCAGGGGATCAGTGGTGGCCGTGGCCGCTCTGGATCTCCTTGTACTCCTCCGAGGTGGGCTTGGCGATCTGGCTGTCATCGCCGTAGTAGCCCTTGTTGAGCTTGACCCGGAGCTTCTCGATCGCGCCGATCTTGCGCTCCACGCCGTTCTCGTCGACGGCCGGCGGAAGCTCCGCGGCCGCGTACTGCTCGTGCGCCGTGAGCTTGTGCAGCTCGCCCTGGCTCAGCGGGGTGTGGACCTCGACGAACTCACCGTGCGGCAGGCGCTTGATGATGCCCGACTCGCGGCCGTGCAGCACCTTGTCCTTGTCCCGGCGCTGGAGGCCGAGGCAGATCCGCTTGGTGACGATGAACGCGATGACCGGGCCGAGGAAGAAGAAGATCCGCACGAACCAGGTGATCGAGTTGATCGACAGGTGGAAGTGGGTCGCCCAGAGGTCGTTTCCACCACCCACGAGCATGATCATGTACGCGGTGATCCAGGCGACACCGAAGGCGGTGCGCGTCGGAGCGTTGCGCGGGCGCTGCGCGATGTGGTGCTCGCGCTTGTCGCCGGTGATCCAGGACTCGATGAACGGGTAGACCGCGATCGCCGCGAGGACCGCGGGGAAGATCGCCAGCGGGATCATCACGCCCAGGACGAGCGTGTGGCCCCAGAGGTTGATCTCCCAGCCCGGCATGACACGGATCAGCCCCTCGGCGAAGCCCATGTACCAGTCGGGCTGGGCGCCGGTGGACACCTGGTCCGGGCGGTACGGGCCGAGCGCCCAGATCGGGTTGATCGAGGCGATCGCCGAGATGACCGCGATGACACCGAAGACCAGGAAGAAGAAGCCTCCGGCCTTCGCCATGTACACGGGCAGCAGCGGCATGCCCACGACGTTCTTGTTCGTACGGCCGGGGCCCTCGAAGTGCGTGTGCTTGTGGACGAACACCAGGATCAGGTGAGCGACCACCAGGCCCAGCATGATGCCGGGCAGGAGCAGCACGTGCGCCGAGTAGAACCGGGCCACGAAGTCGCCGCCGGGGAACTCCCCGCCGAACAGGAACATCGAGAGGTACGTGCCGACGACCGGCACGGACAGGATCGCGCCCTGCATGAAGCGGACACCGGTGCCGGAGAGCAGGTCGTCCGGGAGCGAGTAACCGGTGAAACCGGTGAACATGCCCAGGAAGAACAGCAGGAAGCCGAACAGCCAGTTGATCTCACGCGGCTTGCGGAACGCGCCGGTGAAGAACACGCGCATCATGTGCACGAACATGCCGGCGAGGAAGATCAGCGCCGCCCAGTGGTGGATCTGCCGGATCAGCAGACCACCGCGCACCTCGAACGAGATGTGCATGGTCGAGTTGAACGCCTCGGACATCAGCTGTCCCTGGAGCGGGACGTACGGTCCGACGTACTCCACCTCGTTCATCGACGGGTGGAAGAACATCGTCAGATAGACGCCCGTCAGGATGATGATGAGGAAGCTGTAGAGGCAGATCTCGCCCAGCATGAAGGACCAGTGGTCCGGGAAGATCTTCCGCATGTTGGCCTTGGCCAGCGTGTAGATCCCCAGGCGACCGTCGGCCCAGTCGGCTACCCGCTCACCGGCGGGGGCCTTCTTGTTCGTATCCGTCACGGTGCTCATCCGCGCTCCCAGAAGGCAGGGCCGACGGGCTCGTCGAAGTCGCCGAGCGCCTCCAGGAAGCCCTTGTCGTTCACGCCGATCCGCAGCTGCGGGAGGGCGTGACCGGCCGGGCCGAAGATGACACGGGCGCCGTCGGAGAGGTCGAAGGTGGACTGGTGGCACGGGCAGAGCACGTGATGCGTCTGCTGCTCGTACAGGGAGATCGGGCAGCCCACGTGGGTGCAGATCTTCGAGAAGGCGACGACGCCCTGGTGCGACCACTCGAGCTCGCGCTTGTCCTTGATGTCCTCCGGCTGGATCCGGACGATCATCAGGGCGGCCTTGGCGATCTCGACCTGGAAGTCGTGGTCGTGCTCCGTCATGCCCTCGGGCATCGCGAAGGTCAGCGAACCGACCGCGACGTCCTCGGGACGCAGCGGCTCGTGCGTGTTCATGTTGATCAGCTGCTTGCCCTTGGCCCACTTCGTGGTCCGGAGCTTCTTCTCGGGCAGCGGACCCATGTCACGCAGGAGCATGACGCCGGAGAGGGGGACGAGCGCCAGCGCACCGAACAGCGTGTTGCGGATGAGCTTGCGGCGGCCGAAGCCGGACTCGGCGGCACCGGCCGCGAAGTCCGACATGACCTTCGCCTTGACCTCGGGCGACGCCGCCATCGGGTGACGCTCGTCGGCGACCTCGACGTCGGACATCAGGGTGCGGGCCCAGTGGACCGCGCCCGCGCCGATGAAGAAGAGAGCCGCACCGAGGGTCAGACCCAGGGCGAAGTTGAGCGAGGACACCCGGCCGAAGGGCCAGATGTACACGATCTGATCGACCGGGAAGATCACGTACGACGCGATGAAGCCGACCGTGGCCAGCATCGACAGCGTGAACATGAAGGCGACCGCACGCTCGGACCGCCGGGCGGCCCGCTCGTCGATGTCCTGGATGCGCGGCTTGTGGGGCGGGAGGCCCGGGTCGGCGAACGGGTCGTCGGCGACCTTCACCGCGCCGTGCGCGGTGTCCTGCCCTGCGGGCAGGTTCTCTTCTGGAATCTCTTGGGTACTCATGACTTCTTGGCCTTAGCGGTGTGGGCCGCGACCCAGATGGCAACTGCGATGAGCGCACCCAGACCGAAGATCCAGGCGAACAGACCCTCGGAGACGGGGCCGAGGCCGCCGAGCTTGAGACCGCCCGGGTTGTCGGCCTTGTCGCTGTTGACGGCCTGGACGTACGCGATGATGTCCTTCTTCTCCTTCTCCGGCATGGTCGTGTCCGGGAAGGAAGGCATGTTCTGCGGGCCGGTCTGCATGGCCTCGTAGAGGTGCTTCGGGCTCACGCCTTCGAGGCTCGGGGCGTACTTGCCGTTGCTCAGCGCGCCGCCCTCACCGGTGAAGTTGTGGCACTGGGCGCAGTTGGAGCGGAACAGCTCGCCACCCTTGGCGACGTCCGCACCGGCAGGGTTGTACTGACCCTCGGTCGGCGTGATCGCACCGGCACCGAGAGAGGCGACGTACGCCGCGAGCTGATCGATCTCAGCCTGCGAGTAGATGACCTTCTTCTTCGGGACCTGGGCGCCCGGCTGCTGGGCCGGCATGCGGCCCGTGCCGACCTGGAAGTCGACCGCGGCCGAACCGACGCCGACCAGGGACGGGCCGTCAGAGGTTCCCTGACCGCCGGTTCCGTGGCAGCTGGCGCAGCCGACGGAGTAGAGCTTCTTGCCCTCCTCGATCGCGAGGGACTGGGCGGTTTCATCGGCCTTCGCCGTGCCCGCGGGCGCGAACGCGGCGTACAGCCCCCCAGTGGCCGCCAGCGCGAGTAGGAGGACGACGACCGCCGCCAGCGGATGGCGTCGTCGTGCGGAGAGCTTTTTCACGGATTACCCCGGTGTCAGGATCTTCTGCGTCGATGCTTGCTGGATGTCTCGGTCCGCCGTGTCGGCGGGACCGATTACTTGATCATGTAGATCGTGGCGAAGAGGCCGATCCAGACGACATCGACGAAGTGCCAGTAGTAGGACACGACGATGGCGGCGGTTGCCTGCTCGTGGGTGAACCTCTTGGCGGCGTACGTCCGGCCGAGGACCAGCAGGAAGGCGATGAGACCGCCCGTCACGTGCAGGCCGTGGAAGCCGGTGGTCAGGTAGAACACGGAGCCGTACGGGTCCGACGAGAGCGAGAGGCCCTCGTGCTTGACCAGCTCGGTGTACTCGAAGACCTGGCCGCCGATGAAGATCGCACCCATCACGAACGTGATGATGAACCACGTCCTGAGCTTCTTCACGTCGCCCCGCTCGGCGGCGAAGACGCCGAGCTGACAGGTGAGGGAGGAGAGCACCAGGATCGTGGTGTTGGTCGCCGAGAACGGGAAGTTCAAGGCCGAGGCCTTTTCCGCCCAGAACTCGGGACCTGTCACCGATCGCAGGGTGAAGTACATCGCGAAGAGGGCCGCGAAGAACATCAGCTCGGAGCTCAACCAGATGATGGTTCCGACGCTGGTGAGGTTCGGTCGATTGACCGACGGGTGCGCGTGCCCTGTTTCTACTGTCGTTACTGTCGCCACGACCGACATTATGTCGGTCGCTTATCCCGCCCTCACTCCGGGGGGTGCCGTTCGGAGTGTCAGGGGGGCGTGTCCAGCCCGAACGGCCCATCGGAAGCCCCTTCGAACAGGTGCTGAACGGGTGTTGACGGGGTGTGGACCGGAGTAGCATCCCGCGCATCGATCGACGACCTTCCCACGGACTTCCCCACGGAGGAACGATGCAGTCGAGTGCCACGGTCCTGGTCTACAGCGACGACGCGAACACCCGCGCGCAGGTGCGCCTCGCCGCGGGGCGCAGGCCCGCGGCCGACGTGCCGCCGGTCGAGTTCGTGGAGTGCGCGACGCTGCCCGCGGTGCTGAAGCGCCTGGACGAGGGCGGTGTCGACGTCTGCGTCCTGGACGGCGAGGCGGTGCCCGCCGGCGGCATGGGCGTCTGCCGGCAGATCAAGGACGAGGTCTTCAGCTGCCCGCCGGTGCTGCTGCTCATCGGGCGCCCGCAGGACGCCTGGCTGGCCACCTGGAGCCGCGCGGACGCCGCGATCACCCTTCCGGTGGAACCGGTGGAGTTCGCGGCGTCCCTGGCCGCCCTGCTGCGCAGCCGCCTCTCGATTGACGCGTAACGCTGCGCCTGGCGAGTGAGCCGAAGGGGCGCGGCCAGGGGAACAGGGCCGAGCGCGCGGAGCCTCCTGAGGAACGAAGGAGGCGAGCACGGTCGGCCCTGTGAGTCCGGCTTGAGCGCCCCGGAGGCGAACCGAGCCCCAGGGCGTGTTTCGAAAGTAGCGTCGTCTGCCCGAAGGGCAGGCCGGGCGGCGTCTGGTGCGTGCGATCGCAAGGCGGAGGGTCGTCCCGATACTG
>NZ_JBSGTX010000025.1:0-105423 GCF_053607625.1 Streptomyces sp. NPDC055103 | reverse complement strand
CCGTTCCGCGCCCCACGCCACGCGCCCCCGCCCGGGGGGGGGCCTCTTCTCGTGGCGCGCGTAACGGGTCGGGCGGTGTCAGGACAGGACGTCCGCCGGGCTGGTCGGCCAGCTCATGCGGATGGTGCCGCCGTCCTCGCCGGCGCTCACCTCGACGTCGTCGACGAGCCCGCGGATCACCGCGAGACCCATCTCGTCCTCGCCGTCGGCGTCGTCGAAGTCGTCGGCCGGGGCCGAGGACCGCGCACCGGGCACGCCGGCGGCATCCGCCGCCGCCACGCCCGCGCCCGGCACCTCGTCGCCGACCTCGATGGAGAACGCCTTCTCCTCCTCGGTCAGCACGACCCTGATGGGGGTCGTGACGCCGTTGCTGCGGTGCAGCCCGACCGCACGGGAACAGGCCTCACCGACGGCGAGACGCACCTCGTCGAGGACCGCCTCGTCCACTCCGGCCCTGCGGGCGACCGCGGCCGCCACCAGGCGGGCCGTACGGACGTGCTCGGGCTGAGCGCTGAATCGGAGTTCAACGGTGGCCATGCGATCCCCCTGGGTCAGTCGACCGCGTTGACGGCCTCGTCGACCGACGTGTGGATCGGGAACACCTTGGTGAGCCCCGTGATCCGGAAGATCTTCAGAATGCGCTCCTGGTTGCAGACCAGGCGTAGCGAGCCCTCGTGCGCGCGAACGCGCTTCAGACCACCGACGAGCACACCCAGGCCGGTGGAGTCGAGGAAGTCCACGCCCTCCATGTCGACAACCAGGTGGTAGCTGCCGTCGTTCACCAACTCGACCAACTGCTCGCGCAGCTTGGGCGCGGTATACACATCAATCTCGCCACCGACCTCGACGACCGTACGGTCGCCACCAGCGCCGGACACATTGCGAGTCGACAGGGACAGGTCCACGGATCCTCCAGCACCTTGCTATCGGGCGATCGCCCCCTCGGGCCTCCCAGGCGGAGCCAGGGAACTGATCGCCAGCCGCAATGGCATTCAATCACTTACGGGCAGTCATGCACGACGCCTTGGAAGCATTGTCCGTCCTGGCAGTGACACACTCGGTGCCGATGGCCAAGAATCAGCGCCCCCGTCACCCAGCCGGGGACACGGGCAACCGCCCCTCCCCCGGCGTGGTCCTCGACCGCCTCTCCGCGGGCGAGAGCCGGGCCGCGCGCATCACCCATACGGAGCACATGCCCGCCCGGGAGGGCCGTCATGCCGTCTGGCCGCACCTCATTCGTCCCGAGGTGATCAGCGCGATCCAGGAGGCCGGGATCGAGCACCCCTGGGCGCATCAGGCGGAGGCCGCCGAGCACGCCCTGAACGGCGATTCCGTGGTGATCGCCACAGGAACCGCCTCGGGCAAGTCACTCGCCTACCTCGCCCCGGTCCTGACGACCCTCCTGGACGGCGCGGAGGCCCCCAACGGACGCGGGGCCACCGCCCTCTACCTCTCGCCCACCAAGGCCCTCGCCGCCGACCAGCGCCGCGCCGTACGCGAACTGGCCGCCCCGCTCGGCACCCGGATCCGCCCCGCCGTCTACGACGGCGACACCCCGGTCGAGGAGCGCGAGTGGGTCCGCCAGTACGCGAACTACGTGCTGACCAACCCCGACATGCTGCACCGGGGCATACTCCCCTCCCACCCCAGGTGGTCCTCCTTCCTGCGCGCCCTGCGCTACGTCGTGATCGACGAGTGCCACACCTACCGGGGCGTCTTCGGCTCCCACGTCGCCCAGGTGCTGCGCCGCCTGCGCCGGATCTGCGCCCGGTACGGCTCCGATCCCGTCTTCCTCCTCGCCTCGGCCACCTCCGCCGAACCCGCCCTGGCCGCCGGCCGCCTCACCGGACTGCCGGTCACCGAGATCTCCGACGACGCCTCCCCACGCGGCGAACTGGTCTTCGCCCTGTGGGAGCCGCCGCTCACCGAGCTCCACGGCGAGCGCGGCGCGCCCGTACGCCGCACCGCCACCGCCGAGACCGCCGACCTGCTGACCGACCTGACCCGGCAGGGCGTGCGCTCGGTCGCCTTCGTCCGCTCCCGGCGCGGCGCCGAACTGATCGCGGTGATCGCCCAGGAACGGCTCGCCGAGACGGACCGCGCCCTGGCCCGCCGGGTCGCCGCCTACCGGGGCGGCTACCTGCCCGAGGAGCGCCGCGCCCTGGAGCGGGCCCTGCACTCCGGCGAACTCCTCGGCCTGGCCGCCACGACCGCCCTGGAGCTGGGCGTGGACGTCTCCGGCCTGGACGCCGTCGTGATCGCCGGCTATCCGGGGACCCGGGCCTCCCTGTGGCAGCAGGCGGGCCGCGCCGGCCGCTCGGGAGAGGGCGCCCTCGCGATCCTCGTCGCCCGGGACGACCCGCTGGACACCTTCCTGGTCCACCACCCGGAGGCGATCTTCGAACAGCCGGTCGAGTCGACCGTCCTCGACCCCGACAACCCCTACGTCCTCGCCCCCCATCTGTGCGCCGCGGCCGCGGAGCTCCCGCTGACCGACGCGGACCTGACGCTCTTCGGCCCGGCCGCGCCCGGCCTGATGCCCCAGCTGGAGGGCGCCGGGCTGCTGCGCCGCCGCTCCACCGGCTGGTACTGGACCCGCCGCGAGCGGGCGGCCGACCTCACCGACATCCGGGGCGGCGGCGGCAGCCCCGTCCGGATCGTGGAGGTCGGCACCGGCCGCCTGCTCGGCACGGTCGACGAGGCCGCCTCCCACACAGCCGTCCACGAGGGCGCCGTCCACCTCCACCAGGGCCGCACCTACCTGGTGCGGGAGCTCGACCTGAAGGACTCCGTGGCCCTCGTGGAGGAGGCCGTCCCTCCGTACTCCACCACCGCCCGCGACACCACCTCCGTCTCCGTCCTCGAAACCGACACCGAGATCCCCTGGGGAGCCGGCCGCCTCTGCTACGGCTCCGTCGAGGTCACCAACCAGGTCGTCTCCTTCCTCCGCCGCCGTCTGATCACCGGCGAGGTGCTCGGCGAGACCAAGCTCGACCTGCCACCCCGCACCCTGCGCACCCGGGCCGTGTGGTGGACGGTCACCGAGGACCAGCTCGACGCCGCCCAGATCAACCCGGAGATCCTCGGGGGCGCCCTCCACGCCGCCGAACACGCCTCCATCGGCATGCTGCCGCTCTTCGCCACCTGCGACCGCTGGGACATCGGCGGCGTCTCCGTACCCCTCCATCCCGACACCCTGCTGCCGACGGTCTTCGTCTACGACGGCCACCCCGGCGGCGCGGGCTTCGCCGAGCGCGCCTTCCACACGGCGAGGGCCTGGCTGACCGCGACCCGCGAGGCCATCGCCTCCTGCGAGTGCGAGGCGGGCTGCCCGTCCTGCGTCCAGTCCCCGAAGTGCGGCAACGGCAACGACCCGCTGCACAAGCGCGGCGCCGTCCGCCTCCTCACGGAACTGCTTCGGGAGGCCCCGCCCGGGAGCTGACCTCCGGCCGGTACGGCCCGCGCACCACCCGGGCGGTCACCTCGGCGAGTTCGCCGCGCACGGCGCACCGCAGCAGCTCGGTGCCCTGCGCCGCGGCCACCCGGGAAGCGGCGGCGCACGCTTCGGCCTGGCCCCACAGGGCCCGGTCGGCCGCGGCGAGGGCGGCCAGATCGGCGGCGCCGCCGGCCCTGTGCCGGGCCACCACCGCCTGCCCGAGCGCGAGCACCGCCCCGAACACCACGCACAACGCACAGGCCGCGAAAGCCGTCCACACGGTCGCCGTCCCTCGATCACCCCGGCCACCCCGGCCGCCGCCTCGATCACCCCGGCCGCCGCCTTGGCCGCCGCGACCGAGCCGGCCGCCCGACGTCACGGCGGGCCCTCGAACCCCAAGCCATCGCCCACCCTGTCCTCCGCGAGGGCCGCCGCGCCCGCCCGCAAGGTCAGTCCCATGCCCCGAGGGCCCGGGGCCGCCACCTCCACCGTCACCCGCCACAGCTCCCCCGACCGCGTCACGGACACCCGGGCACCCTCGGGCGCGGCGGCCCGGGCGGCCCCCTCGGCGGCGGCGACCGGCTCGGAGCGGGCCGCCGCCCTGGCACCCGCCCGCGCCGCGTCCACACACCGGATCTGCGCGGCGGCGGCGGCGAGCGCCCACAGCAGGGTCACCGTGAACAGTGCGAGGACGGGCAGGACCATGGCCGCCTCCACGGTCACGAACCCCCGGTCAGAACGGCGCATTCAGAGCCCTGCCGATCATCGACTCGAGCGCTCCCGAGACGGTCCCGCTCGTCACGATCTTGTAGAGCACCGCGGCGAAAGCCGCGGCGGCGATCGTGCCCACCGCGTACTCGGACGTCGTCATCCCCGCGTCGGCCCGCGTCGCCCGTCGCCGAGCCAGCCACCACCCACGCAAGAAACCCTTCACCGGACCGGTCACCGGCCCCTTCGACAAGCACTTGGCCGAACCCTTCGCCAAGCCCCTCACCGAACCCGCCACCGAACCCGTCATCGCTGCTTTCCCCGCCATGTCGATCTCCTTGTCATGCCGTGTCGTCGTGTTCATCGATCCATCAGTCCCGTCGCCAGCCCGATCACCACAGGCGCCACCCCCACCGCCAGGAACGCGGGCAGGAAGCAGAGCCCGACGGGTGCGCTGATCAGTACCTGCGCCCGGCGTGCCCGGGCCGCGGCCGTCCTGGCCCTGGCCGACCGCAGGCCGGTCGCGTGCCGGGCGACGGCCTCCGCGGCAGGCGCGCCCGAGGAACCGGCCCGTTCCATGCAGCGGGCCAGCCCTTCGGCGCCCGGTATCGCGCCGAACCTCCGCCACACCTCCGCCGGTTCACCGCCGAGCCTCAGTTCGGCCGCCGTGCGGGTCAGGCGCTCGCCCAGCGGTCCGCCGAGCGAGCGGCCCACCGCCTCCGCCGCCTCTCCGGGCCCCGCCCCTGCGGAGGCGCAGGCAGCCAACAGGTCGGCCGCGAGCGGAAGGTGACGCACTGCCGCCTCATCGCCGGACGCCACGGCCGGCCGCCTCCGGCTCCGTCGCCATCGCGCTCCGCAGGCCGCCAGGACCCCCGCGCACAGCCCGCCGAGCCCGCCGAGCAGTGCCCAGCCGACGAGCGCCGCCGCGAGCGGCACCGCCCAGCGCCTCACCCGGGTCGGCCACCCGTCCCCGGCCTTCCGGGACGGGGACCTTCGGCCCATCGGCTTCCCGGGCCGTGGCGCGGACGTCGCCAGCAGGCTCGCCACCCGTCGCCGTGACCTTCGCGCCCGCCGCTCGTGCATCAACTCCCGTACGGCCTGCACACCCAGCACCATCACCAGGATCAGAAGCCACGCGAGCTGAACAGCCTCCGTCATGCCCTCTCCCCTCCCCGGACGATCCGCGCCGCCCACCACAGGCCGGCCGCCTCCAGCGCACCGCCCCCGACCAGGCACCCCAGGCCCGCCGGCGTGTGCAGGAGCACCCGCAGCGGATCGGCGCCAAGGGCCGCGCCGAGGGCGAGTCCGGCCGCCGGCAGCACCGCGAGGACCGTCACCGTCGCCCAGGCCCCGGCCAGTTCGGCCCGCAGCCGCTCGCGCTGCTCGTGGTGGTCACGCAGGGCCGCCTCCAGCCGGTCGAGGCCCGCCGCCAGTCCCGCACCACCGTCCACGGCCACCTGCCAGCAGGCCGCCAGGCCCGCGAGCCCGTCGGCGCCGTCCTGCCGGGCCGCCCGCCGCAGCGCCGCCGGCACGTCCCCGCCGAACCGGGCCGCCGCGAGCACCACCGCCTCCTCGTCGCCCAGCGCGCCCGTCTGCCGGGCCGCGAAGGACAGGGCCTGCGTCGGTTGCCAACCGGCCCTCAGCTCCCCGGAGACGGCCCCGCACAGGGCCACCACGCGCTCGGCGCGCGCCTCCCGTTCCTTCCGCCGCTCGGCCGCCCGCAGCCGCCGCGCCACCAGCGGCACGGCGACCGCCCCGACCGGCAGCGGCAGTGGCGACCCGCCCAGCAGCGCGACCACCCCCGCCACCGGCAGGCACAGCCACGCGCGCCGCCCGCGCGCCAGGGCCCACCACCGCATGGCCACCGCCCGCCACCCGCGACGCGCGGTGCTCTCGCCGCCGTCGTCCGGCACGACGCCCGCGAGCACCACCCGGGCCCGGACCGTCCCGCGCCGCCACTCGACCAGCCGCCACAGTGCGAGCCCCGCGCAGAACACCGCCGCCCCTTCCGTCACGGCCCTTACCGACACCAATTCCGCCACGAGCGCCGCACTCACCACGTCCCACCCCCGATCAGCGACCGCAGCCGCTCCCAGCCCCGCTCGGGCTCGAACCCGGCCGCACCCCACCGCAGCGCGGGAACCGTCCGCACGAGCCCGTCCCGATCCCGCTCCAGGACGTGGACCTCGGCGATCCGCCGCCGCCCGTCCCGGTCCCGTACGAGGTGGAGGACCACGGACAGGCCGGCGCCCAACTGGCTGTGCAGGGCCGCCCTGTCGAGCCCGGCCGCCGTCCCGAGCGCCTCGAGCCGGGCCGGTACGTCCGCCGCGGTATTGGCGTGCAGCGTCCCGCAGCCTCCGTCGTGTCCGGTGTTCAGAGCGGCAAGCAGGTCGACCGCCTCGCCGCCTCTGACCTCGCCGACCACCAGCCGGTCGGGCCGCATCCGCAGGGCCTGGCGGACCAGGTCCCGCAGGGTCACGAGACCGGCGCCCTCCTGGTTCGCCGGCCGCGCCTCCAGCCGCACCACGTGCGGGTGGTCCGGTCGCAGCTCCGCCGAGTCCTCGGCGAGCACGATCCGCTCCCGCTCCCCGACGAGCCCCAGCAAGGAGGCGAGCAAGGTGGTCTTCCCCGTCCCCGTGCCACCGCTGACCAGGTACGACACCCGGGCCTCGATCAGCGCCCGCAGGACGCGGGCTCCGCCCGGCGGCACGGTGCCCGCCTCGGCGAGTTCCTCCAGGGAGAAGGCGCGCGGGCGCACGACCCGGAGCGACAGGCAGGTCGAGCCGACCGCCACCGGGGGCAGCACCGCGTGCATGCGGGTGCCGTCGGGCAACCGGGCGTCCACCCAGGGCCGGGCGTCGTCGAGCCTGCGTCCCGCCACCGCCGCGAGCCGCTGCGCGAGCCTGCGGACGGCGGTGGCGTCCGGGAAGGACACCGGTGCCCGCTCGAGACCGGAGCCCCGGTCCACCCACACCCGGTCGGGCGCCGAGACGAGGACGTCGGTGACCGCCGGATCGGCGAGCAGCGGTTCCAGCGGCCCGGTCCCGATCAGCTCGGACCTGAGCCGATCGGCCGCGCCGAGCACCTCCGCGTCGCCGAGGAGTCGCCCCTGGGCCCGCAGCGCCGCCGCCACCCGCGCCGGGGTGGGATCGGCGCCGCTCGCCGCGAGCCGCTGCCGCACGGCGTCGAGCAGTCCCACGCCACCGGCCCCGAGTCCGCCACCGCCCATGCCTGCCCCGAACCCGCCGGCGCCCGCGACGTCGAGCCCGGTCATGCCGCACCGCCGGGGGTGAGGGCGCGCTCCCAGAAGGTGGCGCAGAATCGTCCGAGCGCTCCACGGGGCTCCGCACCCGGTGGTACGCCGGCGTCCTGGTCGGCGACGATCCCCGGGTCGTAGGGGAGTTCGCCGGCGAGCGGCAGCCGCAGCGCGTCGGCGACCCAGCGCTCGTCGAGCCCCGCCGCGTACGGCCCGCGGACCACGGCCCGCAGGTCGCGGACGACCGTGCCGAGGATCGAGGCGACGCGGTGGGCGGCCGCGACGGCTCGCAGCTCCCCCGGGACGACCAGCAGTCCGAGGTCGAGCTGGGCCAGGGCCTCGGCGGATGCCTCGTCGGTCCCGCGCGGCAGGTCGACCACGACGACCCCGCCGCGGCGGCGCGCGGCGGCGAGCACGGACCGCACGGCCTCGGGCGGCACCGGCGCCGCCGGCTCCCTGCCCCAGCTGAGGACCCGCACACCGCGCACGGCGGGCAGGGACTCCTCCAGGGCGCCGCCTGCCAGCCGTCCCTTCGAGGCGGCGAAGTCGGGCCAGCGTCTGCCGTCCTCGCGCTCGCCGCCGAGCAACACGTCGAGCCCTCCGCCCAGCGGGTCGCCGTCGACGAGCAGGGTGCGCCGGCCGGTCCGCGCGGCGGCCAGCGCGAGGCCGCAGGCGAGGGTGGAGGCGCCCGCGCCGCCGCGGCCGCCGACGACTCCGACGGTCAGCGCCTGGCGTCCGACGCCCTCGGCCGCGTCGGCGATGCGGTCGACGAGGACGCTCTCGGCCTCGGGCAGCCGCAGCACGCACTCCGCGCCGACCTCGACGGCCAGCCGCCAGACCGCCGGATCGTCCCGCTCGCGGCCTACGAGGAAGATCCCAGGGCGACGCGCCGCCGCCCGGCAGCGGGCCGCCACGTCGTCGCCGACCAGGACGAGCGGCGGGTCGGTCCAGCTCGCCCGCCGCTCCGGCACACGGTGATGCACCTCGGGGTCGACTCCGGCCGCGGCGCACAGCCGGAGGAGGTCGTCGAGGAGATCGAGGTCCTCGGTGACGATCAGCGGACCGGCGCGACGCGGCTCGTCCGCCCCACCCGACGCGGTGGCGCTCGCGGAAGTCCTCGCCGCGAGCCGCCCCGCCGCCCTCGCTGTGCCCCTGGCCCCGGAAGTCCTTGTTCCCTCCATGGCACACCCCTCTCGTGATTCCTGCCGCCGCGAACTTCGCGACAGGAATCACCGTGGGGCCGTACAGGAAATCCTGGAGATCTCATCGAAAAACTGTGGATAACCCCTGCCCTGTGAATATCCACGCCGCCCCTCCGGGGACTCCCCGGAACGCAGCCTGCCGGTTACTCTGAGTGATGAATCGAGTGCTCGACAGCAGGCCGGCCGGATCACGGCCGAGGCGCACGGAGAGAGGATCTGACGATGACGCGGAGGACCAAAACGGCTCCGGACATGCGACGACCCCCGCCGGGGGGGAGAGCGGGGGTCGTCTTTCCGGCCGACTCGGGGGGGGAGGAGCCGGACCGGGTTAGCACGGTCGCGAACGATCCGTGACTTCCATGGTGTACCCGAGAGCCTTCTCAGGCAAACCCACGCGCCCCAGCGTACGCCGAATGGCGGGCACCTATGCTCAGGCTTGTGGAAAACCACTCCTTGCCGCGCACAGCCGCCTTCTTTGACCTGGACAAGACGGTCATTGCGAAGTCCTCGACGCTGACCTTCAGCAAGTCCTTCTACCGGGGCGGACTGATCAGCCGCCGCGCCGCCCTGCGGACGGCCTACATCCAGTTCGTGTTCCTGGTGGGCGGAGCCGATCACGACCAGATGGAGCGGATGCGTGAATATCTTTCCGCGCTCTGCAAAGGCTGGAACGTCGCCCAGGTCAAGGAGCTCGTCGCCGAGACCCTGCACGACCTGATCGACCCGATCATCTACGACGAGGCCGCCTCCCTCATCGAAGAACACCACGCCGCAGGCCGCGACGTCGTGATCGTCTCCACGTCCGGCGCCGAGGTCGTCGAGCCGATCGGCGAGATGCTCGGAGCCGATCGTGTCGTCGCCACCCGGATGGTGGTCGGTGGCGACGGCTGCTTCACCGGCGAGGTGGAGTACTACGCCTACGGACCGACGAAGGCCGAGGCCGTCCGGGAACTCGCGGAGTCGGAGGGCTACGACCTTTCCCGCTGCTACGCCTACAGCGATTCGGCGACCGACATCCCCATGCTGGAGGCAGTCGGCCACCCGTTCGCCGTCAACCCCGACCGGACTTTGCGCCGCGAGGCCGTCGGCCGCGAATGGCCGGTCCTCTCCTTCGAGAAGCCGGTACGCCTCAAGCAGCGACTGCCGGAATTCCGGATGCCGCCCCGTCCGGCACTCGTCGCCGCGGCGGCCGTGGGCGCGGCGGCGGCGACGGCCGGACTCGTCTGGTACGCCTCCCGGCGCCGCCAGGCCGCACTCGCCGCATCATCCTGTCGGTGACTTTGCCCGAATTTGAGCCATGAGCAAAGAAGCGGAGCCAGCACTTTCACTTCCCCTCCGACAGGAGTAGAAAGGAATCAGGCCCGCGAGACCTAGGACATCCGAGAGGATCACCTGTTGAGCATGAAGGCCCCACGGACCTAGCACAGAAACCGAGCACCCACGCGACGTCGACCCGTCGATTACGGGCCAGCCGCACCAGGCCAAGGGCAAAGTTCCCGGCCTGATGGGCACTTATCGAGGACGCATGGTAACTGGGTAGACGTGCCAGCGGCGGTACCAGATCTGGTGCCGCCGCAACCCGTTTCCGGCCCGGCTCTGGATCGCAACTGGAGCCGGTGCCGGAACCGGACCCCCGTCAGGCCGCGCCGCGCTGGAGCGCCTCGCAGACGGCCGTCGACTCCCGGACCCCCAGCTCGACCGAGCGTCCGCAGTGCGCGATCCAGGCACCCACACCCTCCGGGGTGCCCGACAGATATCCCTCGAACGCCGCGAGGTACGCCGCCCGGCCCTGCTCGGCGTGGCCGACCTCGGCCGGGCAGATCGCCTTGGGGTCGAGGCCGCTGCCGACCAGCGCGATCCGCTCCGCCGCCCGCGCGACCAGACCGTTGTACGAGGTGAAGGGGCGCAGCGCCAGAAGTTCGCCGTGCACCACCGCGGCCGTGACGAGCGCCGGGGCCTCGCCGCCCGCGACGATCAGCTCCGCGAGCCCGTCGAGCCGGCCGGCCACCTCGGAAGGCGTCGGCAGCGGGGCCTCGATCAGCGGCTCGTCGACCGACTCGCCGTCCAGCCGGGGCCGCCCGACCGAGTCGCCGGGACCTCCGAGGCCGCCGTCGGAGCCGCCGCCCGGGATGCCCGCGTCGCCCGCGGCGACCAGATGGAGCCGGGCGAGTACCCGCATCGGCGACTGGCGCCAGATGGAGAGCAGTTGCCCGGCCTCCGCGCCCAGGCGCAGGGCGGCGCCGACCGTGCGGGCCTCGGGGTCGGCGCTGAAGTCGGTGCGCCGCCGGACCTCTTCCAGGGCCCAGTCGGCACCGGACAGGGCGGCCGAGCCGCGCGCCCCGCGCAGCGCCGCCTCGGAGGAGATCTCGTTGCTGCGGCGCCGCATCACACGGTGGCCGTAGACCCGGTCGACGGCCTTGCGTACGGAGTCCACCGCGTCGGCGACGCCCGGCAGGGAGCCGAGGGCGGCCAAGGGGTCAGAGGCGTGCGTACTCATAAGTAGGGAGGCTACGCGCCCCGGCGGCCCGCCCCACGATGGAGTGGTCTTCTTCACGCACCTTGACCACCCCACGCATCCATGCCGCTACGCTAGGTGAACATGAAGATCGCTTTCGTGGGGAAGGGCGGCAGCGGCAAGACGACGCTGTCCTCGCTCTTCATCCGCCACCTCGCCGCCAACGAGTCCCCGGTCGTCGCCGTCGACGCCGACATCAACCAGCATCTGGGCGCCGCGCTCGGACTGCCCGAGCCCGAGGCCGCCGCGATGCCCGCGATGGGCGCGCACCTGCCGCTCATCAAGGAGTACCTGCGGGGCTCCAACCCGCGGATCGTCTCCGCCGACACGATGATCAAGACGACGCCGCCCGGGGAGGGTTCGCGTCTCCTTCGGGTCCGCGAGGACAACCCCGTCTACGAGGCCTGCGCGCGGACGGTCGGGCTCGACGACGGCGACATCCGGCTGATGGCGACCGGCCCCTTCACGGAGTCGGACCTCGGGGTGTCCTGCTACCACTCGAAGGTCGGCGCGGTGGAGCTCTGCCTCAACCACCTGGTCGACGGGGCCGACGAGTACGTGGTCGTCGACATGACGGCGGGCTCCGACTCCTTCGCCTCCGGCCTCTTCACCCGCTTCGACATGACCTTCCTGGTCGCCGAGCCGACCCGCAAGGGCGTCTCGGTCTACCGCCAGTACAAGGAGTACGCGCGGGACTTCGGCGTCGCGCTCAAGGTCGTCGGGAACAAGGTGCAGGGCCAGGACGACCTCGACTTCCTGCGCGCGGAGATCGGCGACGACCTGCTGGTGACGGTCGGCCACTCGGACTGGGTCCGCGCGATGGAGAAGGGCCGCCCGCCCCGCTTCGAGCTCCTGGAGGCGGAGAACCGCATGTCGCTGCAGGCCCTCCAGGACGCGGCCGACGACTCGTACGTCCACCGCGACTGGGAGCGCTACACGCGCCAGATGGTCCACTTCCACCTGCGCAACGCGGAGAGCTGGGGCAACGCCAAAACGGGGGCCGACCTGGCGGCGCAGGTCGACCCCGACTTCGTCCTCGGCGAACCACTTGCCGTACCGCAGCTCGGCTGACGGCACAGGAACCGCCCGCTCACCGGCGGCGCCCGGAACCGCCCGCCGCCCGCCGCCCGCCGCCGGACGGAGTCCCGCGCAGCGCCCCGAAGCCCGTGAGGCGCCCCTGGCGCCGAGCGGCGCGAGGGGCGCAGAGACATAGGGGCCCGGGGGCCGACCTGGCGGCGCAGGTCGACCCCGGGTTTGTGTTGTCCGAAGGGCTCAGTGCCGTTCAGCCTGCTTGACGCCGGGGGCGGGGGCGCCCGCGGGGGCCGGCGGCTGGGCGGCCAGGAAGGTCTGCCATCCGCCCTGCGGGGCCTCGCCCACCTTCAGGGTGCGCATCTTGGCGATGACGTCGGGGTCCTGGGCGTCGAGCCAGTCGGCGAGCTGGCGGAAGGACACGCACTTGACGTCCTTCTGCACGCAGACCGTCGCGATGGTCTCCTCGATGGCGCGCATGTACGTGCCGCCGTTCCAGGACTCGAAGTGGTTGCCGATGATGAGCGGCGCGCGATTGCCCCGGTAGGAGCGCTCGAAGGCCTGCACCAGGCCGTCCCGCATCTGGTCGCCCCAGTACGCGTGCTGCGAGGGGTCGCCCTGGGTCGTGCCGGGTGACTGGTTGACGAGGAAGTTGTAGTCCATGGACAGCGTCTGGAAGGCGCGGCCGGGGACCGGCACGAGCTGCATCGACAGATCCCAGAGGCCCAGGTCCTTCTTGGGCCAGATCTGGTCGTTGACGCCGCTCGTGTCGTACCGGAAGCCCATCTCGCTCGCGGCCTTGACGAAATTCTTGCGCCCCTCCAGGCAGGGGGTGCGGGCGCCGACGAGCTCCTTCTCGTAGTCGAAGGGCAGCGGCTGCTCCGCGCGCAGGCCGGTGTTCGTCTTCCAGTTCCTGACGAAGGACTTGGCCTGGTTGATCTCGCTCTTCCACTCCTCGGGCGACCAGTTGCCGACGCCGCCCTCCTTCCCGCAGAAGTGCCCGTTGAAGTGGGTGCCGATCTCGTTGCCCTCCTGCCACGCCGCACGCAGTTCGCGGACGGTGTCACGGATGCCCTCGACGTCGTTGAAGCCGATGTCGGAGCGGCCCGCGTTGTGCTGCGGTGGGTCGTAGAGCTTCCGCTTCTCCTCGGGCAGCAGGTACACGCCGCTCAGGAAGTACGTCATGGACGCGTCGTACTTCCGGCCGACCGAGCGGAAGTGGGAGAACAGCTTCTGACTGTCCTCGCCCGCGCCGTCCCACGAGAAGACGACGAACTGCGGCGGGGTCTCCCCCGGCTTGAGCCGCTGCCAGACCGGCTGGTGGGGCTGGGCGCCGGTGAAGGCCGTGGAGCCGTCGCCGATCAGCCGGACCGCGTTCGGCGGAGCCGCGGCCGGCCCCTTCTTGGCGCCCGCACCGCCCGGCGCGGGCTTCGTGGCCGCGTCGTCGGAGCCCGAGCAGCCGGCGAGGCCGGTGATCAGGGCGACGGCGAGAGCCCCGGCGGCGAGCGCCCTCTTGGGGACTGCCTTGTGGACTGCCTTGTCGACTGCGGTCCTTCTCCCGGCGGCTGACATCCGCACACCTCTCCTCAGAGCACACGATCCGTACGAGCGGCGTCCCGTACGAGCGGCGTCAACGTCGCACCACACCCACCGGGGAGATGAAACGACAAGCGGCATTCCGCTCGCCTATCACTGGAACCGGTGAATCATTGCCCTGTTTGCCCCGAAAATAATGCCGCAGACTTTACTCTCCATTACGATCCATTTACCGAGCGTTGATCCTCCCCATCCCGGGGGTCCCGCCGGAATCCCGCCGCTGCACGCCGTGACCCACGGCCGCGACCCCCACGTTCGTCCCGCACGAGCCGCGACCGCGCTGCCCCGGAGGAGACGGGAACATGACCCTCTGCACCCCTGCCCACCAGACCGCCACCGCCCGCGAGTCCACTCGCGGCAAGACCAACCGGCCCCGGTCCCAGCGGCCGCACAGCCCGCCGGACGGCCCGCGCCGCTTCCGCGTGGCCGGAGCGGACCTGTCCGCCTCGGTCGCCGTCTTCCTGATCGCCCTGCCGCTCTCGCTCGGCATCGCGCTCGCCACCGGAGCCCCGCTCCAGGCCGGCCTGGTCGCCGCCGCCGTCGGCGGCATCGTCGCCGGCCGGTTCGGCGGCTCCCCGCTCCAGGTGAGCGGGCCCGCCGCCGGTCTCACCGTCGTGACCGCCGAGCTCATCCAGCGGTACGGCTGGCGCACCACCTGCGCCATCACGGTCCTGGCCGGACTCGCCCAGCTCGCCCTGTCCGCCCTGCGCGTGGCCCGCTCGGCCCTCGCCGTCTCACCGGCGATCGTGCACGGCATGCTGGCCGGCATCGGCGTGACCATCGCCCTCGCCCAGCTGCACATCGTGCTCGGCGGCACCCCGCAGAGCTCCGCCGTGGACAACGTCCTCGGTCTGCCCGCCCAGTTGACGCACATCCACCCGTCGGCGCTCGCCATCAGCGTCCTCACCGTCACCGTGCTGCTGTCCTGGCCCAAGTTGCCGGGTCGGGCCGGCCGGCTCGCGCGGAAGGTCCCCGCCGCGCTCGTCGCGGTGGCCGGGGCGACGGCGGTGGCCGTCGTCGCCGGGCTCTCCGTACCGCGCGTCGACCTGCCCTCCTGGAGCAGCCACGCGCTGCCCGGTCTGCCCGAGGGGCCGGTCCTCGGCATCGCCGCCGGAGTGCTCACGATCACCCTGGTCACCAGCGTGCAGTCACTGCTCTCCGCCGTCGCGGTCGACAAACTCGTCACCGCCCGCGCGGACCGCAGCCGGAGCGTCCCCCGCTCCAACCTCGACCGCGAACTCGCCGGACAGGGCGCGGCCAACATGGTCTCCGGCATGCTCGGCGGCCTACCGGTCGCGGGGGTCGCGGTCCGCAGCGTCGCCAACGTCTCGGCGGGCGCGGTGAGCCGTGCCTCCACGATGCTGCACGGGCTGTGGATCGTGCTGGCGGCCCTGCTGCTCGTCCCCGTGCTCGACCTGATCCCGCTGGCCGCGCTCGCCGCGCTCGTCATGGTGGTCGGCATCCAGATGGTCAGCATCACCCACATCCGTACGGTCACCCGGCACCGCGAGGTCGTGGTCTACGCGGTGACGGTGGCCGGTGTCGTCCTCGTCGGCATCCTGGAGGGCGTCGCCCTCGGCATCGCCGTGGCCATCGCCGTCGCGCTGAACCGCCTGGCCCGTACGCGGATCAGCCGCGAGGAGCGGGACGGGAACCAACTGCTGCGCGTACGGGGTCAGCTGACCTTCCTCGCCGTGCCCCGGCTGAGCCGGGCCCTGCACCAGCTGCCCCAGGGGTCCCATGTCGTGGTCGAGTTGGACGGGTCCTTCATGGACCACGCGGCCTACGAGACGCTGAGCGAGTGGACGTCCGGGCACCTCGCCCACGGCGGCACGGTCGAGACGACCGGTCCGTCCGGCACCCGGATCGCCGACCCCGCCCCCGGCACGTCCTCCGACTCCGCCGCGCCCACCTGCTGCCGCCCCTGGACCCCCTGGCACAACCACCAGTGCGGGGAGCGGCGGCCCGCCGAGTACACCGAGCCCGACGCGTCCGCCGGGACCGCTGGGACCGGCGGGACCGCCGGGCCGGACGCGCCCCCAGCCCCCGCCGAGCCCCGGCGGACGGCGGGGCTGCACCTGGCCAGCGGCATCGGCAAGTTCCAGCGGAACACCGCCCCACTCGTACGGGACGAACTCGCCCGGCTCGCCCGAGAAGGCCAGCGACCCTCGCAGCTCTTCCTGACCTGCGCGGACTCCCGCGTGGTCACGAGCATGATCACCTCCAGCGGCCCCGGTGACCTCTTCACCGTGCGCAACGTCGGCAATCTCGTCCCCCTCCCCGGCGAGGAGAGCGGGGACGACTCGGTGGCGGCGGCGATCGAGTACGCGGTGGACGTGCTGCGGGTCGAGTCGATCACCGTGTGCGGTCACTCCGGCTGCGGCGCGATGCAGGCCCTCCTGGGCAGCGGCCCGGGCGATCCGGCGACACCGCCGACCCCGCTGTGGCGCTGGCTGCGGCACGGCCGGCCGAGCCTGGAGCGGATGGCGAGCCGACGGCACGCCTGGGCCAGGATCTCCGGGCGGCTGCCGGCCGACGCGATCGAGCAGCTCTGCCTGACGAACGTGGTGCAGCAGCTGGAGCACCTCAGGGCGTACGAGTCGGTGGCGCGCCGGCTGGCCGAGGGCAGCCTCACGCTGCACGGCATGTACTTCCACGTGGGCGAGGCACAGGCGTACCTCCTCAGCGGCACGGACGAGGTGCACAGCTACGACGACGTCTTCACGCAGGTCATGCCGACGGGCCACGGGGAGGCGGACCACAAGGAGGCGGACCACGGGGAGGCTGAGCATCCGGCGACGGTCCGCCTGGAGACCGCGCGCGCGTCCTGAACCATCGGCTCCGCCCGTCCGTGAGACTGTGTGGCCCCTTCTCCCGCCGCTCGGGAAGGAGGGGCCACCGCACGTTGCACACCTCACAGGTCTAAACCAATTTCCTGGTTGCTCTTGTCACCCGGGCATCTGACTGGTGAGGTATGACGCGGGACACATACGCACAGAGGACGCCCTGGGAAAGGGAGATGTCGTGAGCAACGAATCCTTGGCCAACCTGCTCAAGGAAGAGCGGCGGTTCGCGCCGCCCGCCGAGCTGGCCGCGGACGCCAATGTGACGGCGGAGGCGTACGAGCAGGCCAAGGCGGACAGGCTGGGCTTCTGGGCCGAGCAGGCCAAGCGCCTGACCTGGGCCACCGAGCCGACCGAGACGCTCGACTGGTCGAACCCGCCGTTCGCCAAGTGGTTCGCGGACGGCGAGCTGAACGTGGCGTACAACTGCGTCGACCGGCACGTCGAGGCCGGTCACGGCGACCGGGTCGCCATCCACTTCGAGGGCGAGCCGGGCGACAGCCGCGCCATCACCTACGCCGAGCTCAAGGACGAGGTCTCGCGGGCCGCCAACGCCCTGACCGAGCTGGGCGTACGCAAGGGCGACCGGGTCGCCGTCTACCTGCCGATGATCCCCGAGGCGGCCGTCGCGATGCTGGCCTGCGCCCGCGTCGGCGCCGCCCACTCGGTGGTCTTCGGCGGCTTCTCGGCCGACGCCGTGGCCTCCCGCATCCAGGACGCCGACGCCAAGCTGGTCATCACCGCCGACGGCGGCTACCGCCGCGGCAAGCCCAGCGCGCTGAAGCCGGCCATCGACGAGGCCGTCGCCAAGTGCCCGCAGGTCGAGCACGTCCTCGTGGTCCGCCGCACGGGCCAGGAGACCGCCTTCACCGAGGGCCGCGACGTGTGGTGGGACGACATCGTCGCCCGCCAGTCCGCCGAGCACACCCCGGAGGCGTTCGAGGCGGAGCACCCGCTCTTCATCCTCTACACCTCCGGCACCACGGGTAAGCCGAAGGGCATCCTGCACACCTCCGGCGGCTACCTCACCCAGGCCGCGTACACGCACCACGCCGTCTTCGACCTGAAGCCGGAGTCCGACGTCTACTGGTGCACCGCCGACATCGGCTGGGTCACCGGGCACTCGTACATCGTCTACGGCCCGCTGGCCAACGGCGCGACGCAGGTCATGTACGAGGGCACCCCGGACACCCCGCACCAGGGCCGGGTCTTCGAGATCGTGCAGAAGTACGGCGTCACGATCCTCTACACGGCGCCGACGCTGATCCGCACGTTCATGAAGTGGGGCGACGACATCCCCGCGAAGTTCGACCTGTCCAGCCTGCGGGTGCTGGGCTCGGTCGGCGAGCCGATCAACCCCGAGGCCTGGGTCTGGTACCGCGAGCACATCGGCGCCGACAAGTGCCCGATCGTGGACACCTGGTGGCAGACCGAGACCGGCGCGATGATGATCTCGCCGCTGCCGGGCGTCACCGAGACCAAGCCGGGCTCCGCCCAGCGCGCACTGCCCGGCATCGCCGCGACCGTCGTCGACGACGAGGCGAACGAGGTGCCGGACGGGGGCGGCGGCTACCTGGTCCTCACCGAGCCGTGGCCGTCGATGCTCCGCACGATCTGGGGCGACGACCAGCGGTACATCGACACGTACTGGTCCCGCTTCGAGGGCAAGTACTTCGCCGGTGACGGCGCCAAGAAGGACGAGGACGGCGACATCTGGCTGCTCGGCCGGGTCGACGACGTCATGCTCGTCTCGGGGCACAACATCTCGACCACCGAGGTCGAGTCGGCGCTCGTCTCCCACCCGGCCGTGGCCGAGGCGGCCGTCGTCGGCGCCGCCGACGAGACCACCGGCCAGGCCATCGTCGCCTTCGTGATCCTGCGCGGCACGGCGAGTCAGGACGAAAACCTCGTCGCCGACCTGCGGAACCACGTCGGCGCGACCCTCGGCCCGATCGCCAAGCCGAAGCGGGTCCTGCCGGTCGCGGAGCTGCCGAAGACCCGCTCGGGCAAGATCATGCGGCGTCTGCTGCGCGACGTGGCGGAGAACAGGGAGCTGGGCGACGTCACGACGCTCACCGACTCCTCGGTCATGTCGCTCATCCAGACCCAGCTGCCGACCACGTCCAGCGAGGACTGAGTCGCCACAGCGGTACGAGGCGAACGCCCGCCCCAGCGGTCAGGGGGCGGGCGTTCGCCTCGTCCGGCGCCGGACGTCGACGGGACGAACCAGCCGTATGTCCATAAAGTGAATCCCGCCGGACACACCTCGCGCTCGTTAGGTAAAGTAAGGACCGCGTCAAGGACGCGACAGAAAGATCTAGGTGCGCCGGGAAGTCTGGTCGGCATGTGCTTCGCCCTGCCCGCCCGACGGAGGTCTCCCACGTGTCCGCACCCACGCCCACCCCCACCACACCCCCGCCCACACCCACCGACCGCAAGTTCCTCGGCCGGCTCTCCCTGCCCGAGCGGCGCTACCTCGCCGACGCCCTGCGCACCGAGACCGTGGGCGGCGTGCTGCTCCTCCTCGCCGCCGTCGCCGCCCTCGTCTGGGCCAACACCCCCGCGGCCGAGAGCTACAAATCCGTACAGAACTTCCACATAGGCCCTGCCTCCCTCGGTCTCGACCTGTCGATCCAGCACTGGGCGGCCGACGGCCTCCTCGCGCTCTTCTTCTTCGTCGCCGGCATCGAGCTCAAGCGCGAGCTCGTCGCGGGCGAGCTGCGCGACCCCAAGGCCGCCGCGCTCCCCGTCATCGCCGCGATCTGCGGCATGGCCGCGCCCGCCCTCGTGTACGCCCTGGTCAACACCATCGGCAACGGCTCGATGGACGGCTGGGCCGTGCCCACCGCGACCGACATCGCCTTCGCGCTCGCCGTCCTCGCCGTCATCGGCACCTCGCTGCCGTCCGCGCTGCGCGCCTTCCTGCTCACCCTCGCCGTCGTCGACGACCTCTTCGCGATCCTGATCATCGCGGTCTTCTTCACCAGCGACCTGAACTTCGCCGCGCTCGGCGGCGCCGTCGCCGGACTCGTCCTCTTCTGGGTCCTCCTCCGCCAGAACGTCCGCGGCTGGTACGTGTACGTCCCGCTGGCCCTCGTCATCTGGGCCCTGATGTACAACAGCGGCGTCCACTCCACCATCGCCGGCGTCGCGATGGGCCTGATGCTGCGCTGCACCACCCGCGAGGGTGAGAAGCACTCCCCCGGCGAGCACATCGAGCACCTCGTACGACCCCTCTCGGCCGGCCTCGCCGTACCGCTGTTCGCGCTCTTCTCCGCCGGTGTCAGCGTCTCCGGCGGGGCGATCGGCGACGTCTTCACCCAGCCGGTCACCCTCGGCGTCGTCCTCGGTCTCGTCGTCGGCAAGGCCGTCGGCATCTTCGGCGGCACCTGGCTCGCCGCCCGCTTCACCAGGGCCGAGCTCAACCCCGAACTGACCTGGCCGGACGTCTTCGCCGTCGCCTCCCTCGCCGGGATCGGCTTCACCGTCTCGCTGCTCATCGGCGAACTCGCCTTCGCCGGCGACGCCGCACTCACCGACGAGGTGAAGGCCGCTGTCCTCATCGGCTCCCTCATCGCGGCCGTCTTCGCCTCCGTCCTGCTGAAGCTCCGGGTCCGCAAGTACCAGGCGCTCATCGCCGAAGAGGAGCGCGACGAGGACCAGGACGGCATCCCCGACATCTACGAGCAGGACAACCCGGAGTACCACGCGCGCATGGCCGAGATCTACGAGCGGAAGGCCGCCGAGCACCGCGAGCGCGCCCGAGCGGCGGGGGCATCGCGCGACGGGGCCGACCGTCCGGCATGATCTGAGGCGGACCGCAGAAGTCGGACCGCAGAAGAGGACTCGCACCGTAGATGAGGACCTCGGACCGCAGAAGAGAAGAGGGAGCAGCGATGAGCGACCCGTTCGACGGAACCGAGCGCAGCCTCGGCCAGCTGGTCGCCTCGGCGACCGCCGAGATGTCCGCGCTGGTGCACGACGAGATCGCCCTGGCCAAGGCCGAGGTCAGGCAGGACGTCAAGCGCGGCGCGATCGGCAGCGCCGCGGGCATCGCCGCCGGCGTGGTGCTGCTGTTCTCGCTGCCGATGCTGAGCTTCGCGCTCGCGTACGCCATCAACACCTGGACCGGCGGGCACAACGGCAACGGGGGCTGGAACCTCGTCTGGTGCTTCCTGCTGTCCTTCACGGCGAACGTGCTGCTCGCGGGGCTCCTCGGCCTCCTGGCGTACGCCAAGTTCAAGAAGGTCAAGCCGCCGGAGAGGTCCATCGCCTCCGCCAAGCAGACCGCCGCGATCATGCAGAACGCGAAGCCGCACCCCCGCCCGGAGCAGCGCCCCGCGCTGGAGAAGGCCTCCGCTGTGGCACGCTCGTCCGTATGACCCTCCCCGAGAGCAGCAGCGGCAACGGCGGGCCCGTCCGGCTCGACGGGCCGTGGACCCATCGCGACGTGGCCGCCAACGGCGCCCGCTTCCACATCGCCGAGATGGGCGACGGCCCGCTGGTGCTGCTCCTGCACGGCTTCCCGCAGTTCTGGTGGACCTGGCGCCACCAGCTCCCGGCACTCGCCGACGCGGGGTTCCGGGCCGTCGCGATGGACCTGCGCGGGGTGGGCGGCAGCGACCGCACACCCCGGGGTTACGACCCCGCCAACCTGGCCCTCGACATCACCGGCGTGATCCGCTCCCTCGGGGAGCCGGACGCGGCGCTCGTCGGCCACGACCTGGGCGGCTACCTCGCCTGGACGGCGGCCGTGATGCGGCCCAAGCTGGTGCGCCGGCTGGCCGTCTCCTCGATGCCGCACCCGCGCCGCTGGCGCTCGGCGATGCTCGCCGACTTCTCGCAGTCGCGGGCCGGCTCGCACATCTGGGGCTTCCAGCGGCCGTGGCTCCCGGAGCGCCGGCTCGTCGCGGACGACGCGGCGCTCGTCGGGGAGCTCATCCAGGACTGGTCGGGGCCGTGCCCCGCCGACGAGGAGGCCGTCGAGGTCTACCGGCGGGCGATGCTGGTGCCGTCGACGGCACACTGCTCGATCGAGCCGTACCGCTGGATGGTGCGCTCCCTGGCCCGCCCGGACGGCATCCAGTTCAACCGGCGCATGAAGCGGCCCGTACGCGTGCCGACGCTGCACCTCCACGGCTCCATGGACCCGGTGATGCGGACCCGCAGCGCGGCCGGATCGGGCGAGTACGTGGAGGCGCCGTACCGTTGGCGGCTCTTCGACGGGCTCGGTCACTTCCCGCACGAGGAGGACCCGGTGGCCTTCTCCACGGAGCTCGTCAACTGGCTGAAGGACCCCGAACCCGACCGCTGACGCACCGTCTGCGCAGCCGCCCGCCCGGTCTTCTGACGCACAGGCATCCGTCGAACGGCCATGTGCCCGGCGCATACTCCGATTGGCGGGCCCCCGGGCGATTACCGACCTTGGGGCACGGGCAGACGTCGAGGTATGGGCTGGACGCACGACTACGGTGACACAGCACGCAACCGCCGCTCGGCCGCTGGGCCGGGCTCCCGAGAGAGGGGTGGCCCGCAGGACCAGGGCCACGCGCACGCCGTGCAAGGAATAGGGATCTCGCGCATTCTGCGCCGCCGGGCCCGCTGGGTCTCGGCGCGCCTCCGGCATCCACGCGATACCCCCTAGGGGGGGTGGGTGCCCGGCGGGTGTCGGCGGGGACTACAGCGCGCAGGCCTGCGTGTCGACCTGCTGGACCGCGGTCCGGCCGCGCTCGATGTCCCCGCGGATCTCGTCGACCGTCAGGGCGTAGCCCGTGTTCACGTCGTCGAGGGAGCGGGCGAAGATCACGCCGTACACCTCGCCGTCCTCGGTGAGGAGCGGGCCGCCGGAGTTGCCCTGGCGGACCGTCGTGTACAGCGAGTACACGTCCCGGCGCACCTCGTCCCGCTGGTAGATGTCGGGGCCCTTGGCGCTGATACGGCCCCGGACGCGCGCCGAGCGCACGTCGTACGAGCCGTTCTCCGGGAAGCCGGCGACGATCGCGCCGTCGCCGCTGCGGGCGTCGTCCTCGGTGAAGGTCAGCGGCTCGGCCTTGAGGGCCGGCACGTCCAGGACGGCGATGTCGCGCTGCCAGTCGTAGAGGACGACCTTGGCGTCGTAGAGCTTGCCCTCGCCGCCTATCTGGACGGTCGGCTCGTCGACCCCGCCGACGACATGGGCGTTGGTCATGACCCGGCGGTCGGCGAAGACGAAGCCGGTGCCCTCGAAGACCTTGCCGCAGCTCTGCGCGGTGCCGACGACCTTCACGATGGAACGCTGGGCGCGGGCGGCGACCGGGCTGTCGGCGAGCGCCGGGTCGGGCGGTGTGACCTGGGTGATCGGCTCGTTGGCGAAGGGGCTGAAGACCGGCGGGAAGCCGCTGCGGGCCAGGGTGGAGCTGAAGTCGGCGAACCAGCCGGACGCCTGATCGGGCATCACCTGCTCGACCCCGAGCAGGACCTTGGAGTTCCGCACCTCCTTGCCCAGGGTGGGCAGCGAGGTCTGGGCGAGGGCGGAGCCGATGAGCCAGGCCACCAGCAGCATCGCGACGACGTTGACCAGCGCGCCGCCGGTGGCGTCCAGGGCGCGCACCGGTGACCAGGTGATGTGCCGCCGCAGCTTGTTGCCGAGGTGGGTGGTGAACGCCTGGCCGACCGAGGCGCAGACGATGACCACCATCACGAAGACGATCGTCGCCGTGGTGGAGACCTCGCTGTTGTCGGTCAGCTGGTCCCAGAGGACCGGGAGCAGCAGAACGGCGACGAGACCGCCGCCGAGGAACCCGATCACCGACAGGATGCCGACGACGAATCCCTGGCGATATCCGATGACGGCGAACCACACGGCGGCGAGCAGCAACAAGATGTCCAGCACGTTCACCGTCGTTAGCCTCGCAAATTCGTTTCGGTCGCCCGAGGTCAGCCTGTCATGAGCGCCAGTCGAGCGGGACCTGCTTGGCCCGGTCCCAGGGGCGCTCCCAGCCGGCGTAGTGCAGTAGTCGATCGATCACGCCGGCCGTAAAACCCCAGACCAGGGCGGACTCGACGAGGAACGCGGGGCCCTGGTGGCCGCTCGGGTGGACGGCCGTCGCGCGGTTCGCGGGATCCGTGAGATCCGCCACGGGCACGGTGAAGACACGGGCGGTCTCGCCGGGGTCGACGACCCCGACCGGGCTCGGGGCGCGCCACCAGCCGAGGACGGGGGTGACGACGAAGCCGCTGACCGGGATGTAGAGCCTCGGCAGCACGCCGAAGATCTGGACACCCGCCGGGTCGAGCCCGGTCTCCTCCTGGGCCTCCCGCAGGGCGGCGCGCAGCAGACCGCCGTCCGCCGGGTCGCCGTCCTCGGGGTCGAGGGCGCCGCCGGGGAAGGAGGGCTGGCCGGCGTGCGAGCGCAGGCTGCCGGCGCGCTCCATGAGCAGCAGCTCGGGCCCGCGCTCGCCCTCGCCGAAGAGGACGAGGACGGCGGACTGCCGGCCGGCGCCGCTCGCGGGCGGCAGGAAGCGGCTCAGCTGCTCGGGCGCGACCGTGCGGGCGGCCCGGTCGACGGGGCCGAGCCAGCCGGGCAGCCCGGACCGGTCGAGCAGGCCGCCGGTGCCGGTGCCGGGGCCGTGGCCCTCTTGGATGTCTTCGTCAGTGCGCGTCATAGGCACCCCGTGTTTCACAACGCGATCGGTGGACGGGTTCGTTCCCGGCGGCTCGGCCGGCCCTCTCGGTCCTCCCGGCCTGCCCTCCGGTCCTCTCGGCCCTCTCGGCCCTCTCGGCCCTGAGGGTCGATCTCAGCCACTCGCGCCCAGCGGGGGCGCGGGGCGGCCCGGGTAGCCCGGCGGCGGGTCGAGCCGCTGGCCCGGGAAGCCGCCCATCTCGTACTTGAGCAGCTTCTTCGCCTTCTCCGGGTCCGTCTCGCCCTCGCCGTACGAGGGGCAGAGATGGGTGATCGGGCAGGCGCCGCAGGCGGGCTTGCGGGCGTGGCAGATCCGGCGGCCGTGGAAGATCACCCGGTGCGAGAGCATGGTCCACTCGCTCTTCGGGAAGATCTCGGCGATCTCCGCCTCGATCTTGACCGGGTCCTCCTGCTCGGTCCACTTCCAGCGCCGGACGAGCCGCATGAAGTGGGTGTCGACGGTGATGCCGGGGACCCCGAAGGCGTTGCCGAGGACGACGAACGCGGTCTTGCGGCCGACGCCGGGGAGCTTGACGAGGTCGTCCAGGCGGCCGGGGACCTCTCCCCCGAAGTCGTCCCGCAGGGCGGCGGCCAGGCCCATGATCGACCTGGTCTTCGCCCGGAAGAAGCCGGTCGGACGGATCAGCTCCTCGACCTCCTCGGGCACGGCGGCCGCGAGGTCCTCGGGCGTGGGGTACTTCGCGAAGAGGGCGGGGGTGGTCTGGTTGACCCGCAGGTCGGTGGTCTGCGCGGAGAGGACCGTGGCGACGAGCAGCTCGAAGGGGTTCCGGAAGTCGAGCTCCGGATGGGCGTACGGGAAGACCTCGGCCAGCTCGCGGTTGATCTTCCGCGCCCGCCGGACCATCGCGAGCCGCGACTCGGGCTTGGCGGGCTTGACCGAGCCGGCAGACACGGGCTTGGCGGGCTTCACCGGCGCAGTCTTGGCGGGCTTCACCGACGCGAGCTCGGCGGGCTTGGCCGAGGCGGCCGGCGGGGCCGACTTGGAGGCCGCGACCTTCCGATTTGAGGCTTTCACCCGTTTCGACACGCCGTGTTCGCCCACAGCGGAATTACCTTCGGCCGACACTCTTTCAGCCCCCTTGGCCTGCGCTCTCACCGGCGAGTTGGACACCCGGCCAGCCTAGGGGCCGCCACCGACATCCGCCCCGGGCATGGCCGATCGGAGCCCAATCGGGCCCCTGCCGTACGCACGGGTAGCCAAGTACGTCAAACTTGTTGTGATTGATCGCACTGTTTTGTGCGTCCGGCATCATGGGACCCAGGTCCTTTGAGCAGGTCGACAGTATGGAGAGAACTCGTGGACGACGTTCTGCGGCGCGCCCCGCTCTTCGCGGCGCTCGATGACGAGCAGGCCGCCGAGCTGCGCGCCTCGATGAGTGAGGCGACGCTCGCCCGTGGCGACGCGCTGTTCCACGAAGGCGACCCCGGTGACCGCCTGTACGTGGTCACCGAAGGCAAGGTGAAGCTGCACCGCACCTCCCCCGACGGCCGGGAGAACATGCTGGCGGTCCTCGGCCCCGGCGAGCTCATCGGTGAGCTGTCCCTCTTCGACCCGGGCCCGCGCACGGCGACGGCGACGGCGCTGACCGAGGTCAAGCTGCTCGGCCTCGGCCACGGCGACCTCCAGCCCTGGCTGAACGCCCGCCCCGAGGTGGCCACCGCGCTGCTCCGCGCGGTCGCCCGCCGGCTGCGCAAGACCAACGACCAGATGTCCGACCTGGTCTTCTCCGACGTGCCGGGCCGTGTCGCCCGCGCGCTCCTCGACCTGTCGCGCCGCTTCGGCGTGCAGTCGGAGGAGGGCATCCACGTCGTCCACGACCTCACCCAGGAGGAGCTGGCCCAGCTGGTCGGCGCCTCCCGCGAGACGGTCAACAAGGCCCTGGCCGACTTCGCCCAGCGCGGCTGGCTGCGCCTGGAAGCCCGCGCCGTGATCCTGCTGGACGTGGAGCGCCTCGCGAAGCGCTCGCGGTAGGCACCTCCGTACGTGCACGAAAGGCCGCCCCGGTCGTCGGACCGGGGCGGCCTTTCGTTACGTACGCGAGTACGGGTGCGGTCAGCGCTTCGAGCCGTCCACGATCACCGGGGCCGAGCTGCCGTTCGCGCAGGGCACGGTGTAGATCGCGTTCTTGGCCGCGGCCTCCTTGAACGCGTCGATGCACTGGTTCATGAGGACCTTGTCCGTCAGCGAGTCGTTGAGGATCTTGTTGGCGCGGGCGATGCCCTCCGCCTCGATCCGGCGCCGGTCGGACTCGGCCTGGGCGGTACGGGCGGCCTCAAGGGCGCGCTCGGTCGCCTGCTGCTGCTGGATCTTGCGGTCGATCTGGTCCTGCAGCGCCTTCGACGGCTTCACGTTGCGCAGGTTGACCGTGGTCACGTCGATGCCGCGCGGGGCGAGCCGCTCCTTGACCAGTGCGCCGATCTCGGCGTTGATCTTCTCGCGGGCGGAGCTGTAGCCCTCTTCGCTCGTGTGACGGGCGAAGACATTACGGATGATCTCCCGGCTGTCCGGGAAGACCAGCCGCTGCTGGATGGCGGCCTCGCTGCCGGCGAGCCGGTACAGCTCCACGGCCTTGGTCGGCGCGACGGCCCACTTCACCGTCACCTCGACCTCCATCACGCCGCCCTGCGAGGAACGCACCTCGACCACGTCCCGGTCGGAGAGGTTCAGGTCGACCGGGCGGGTGGAGAAGGTGGTGACCGTCGTGAACGGCGAGATCACGTTCACACCGGGCGTCATGGGCGAACCCACCTTGCCGAAGGTCACCGGCACACCGACCTCGTACGCGCCGACCACGTGGACGATGCTGGTGACGCCGGCGAGGAGAGCGGCGATCAGGGCGCCCAGCGCGCCGAGACGCAAGGGGGCGCGGTCCATGGACCGCCCCACGACGAAGAGCACCCCTGCCGCGATGAGCAGAAGAATGGACAGCACGAGCACGAGAATCCCCCCGATGAAACGACTACCTGCTGATACTGATGCAAAGGGACCGTAAAGCATGGCGTGTCCCCTGGACCATGCCGGGCCCCGGCAAAACCACCACGGGTTCCGCTGCCGAACCCGGAGCCCGCTCCGGGTCGAGCCTTGCCCCCGGCCCCCGGGCCCTTTGAGCCTGCCCCCAGACCCCGGAGCTCCACCCCTGAGCCCCCAGAGCTCGCTCCCGAGCCCCCAGCGGTCAGATCGCGCCGTGCTCCCGCAGGTACTCCAGCTGCGCCCGTACGGACAGCTCCGCCGCCGGCCACAGCGAGCGGTCCACGTCCGCGTACACGTGCGCGACGACCTCCGCCGCCGTCCGGTGGCCGCGCTCGACCGCCGTCTCGACCTGGGCGAGCCGGCCGGCCCGGTGCGCCAGATAGAACTCCACGGCCCCCTGCGCGTCCTCCAGGACCGGCCCGTGCCCCGGCAGGACCGTGTGCACCCCGTCGTCGACGGTGAGCGAGCGCAGCCGCCGCAGCGAGTCCAGGTAGTCGCCGAGCCGCCCGTCCGGATGCGCGACCATCGTCGTGCCGCGCCCCAGGATCGTGTCCCCCGTCAGGACCGCCCGGTCGGCGGGCAGGTGGAAGGAGAGCGAGTCCGACGTGTGCCCGGGCGTCGGGACGACCCGCAGCTCCAGACCGCCGACCGTCACCACGTCCCCCGCGCCGAGCCCCTCGTCGCCCAGCCGCAGCGCGGGGTCGAGCGCCCGTACGGCGGTCCGGGTCAGCTCGGCGAAGCGGCCCGCACCCTCCGCGTGGTCCGGGTGCCCGTGGGTGAGCAGGGTGAGCGCGACGCGCTTGCCGAGCTTCTCCGCCGTCTCGACGACATGACGCAGATGGCCCTCGTCGAGCGGCCCCGGGTCGACGACGACGGCGAGGTCCGAGCCGGGCTCGGAGAGGAGCCAGGTGTTGGTGCCGTCGAGGGTCATCGCGGACGCGTTCGGCGCGAGGACGTTCACCGCGCGGGCGGTCGCGGGCCCGGAGACGACGAGCCCGCGCGGCTGCCCGGGCAGGGCCGCGGCGTCGCTCATCGTGCGCCGCCGACCGGGATGATCTTCGTGAACTCCTCGTGCCCCGGCCAGCTCAGGACCAGCTCGTCGCCCTCCAGGCGCGCCTGTGCGAGCACGGGGGCCAGGTCCTGGCCCTCGGCCGCCTCCAGCGCCTCCGCGGCCGTGTCGTACGGCTCCAGGGTGCGCAGGGTCGAGATCGTCGGCGGCATCATCGTCAGCTCGCCGCGGTCGTAGCCGGCCGCGGCCTCCGCCGGGCGGATCCAGACCGTGCGGTCGGCCTCCGTGGAGGCGTTCCGGGTGCGCTGCCCGGCCGGGAGCGCGGCCACGAAGAACCACGTGTCGTACCGCCGCTGCTCGAACTCCGGCGTGATCCAGCGGGCCCACGCGCCGAGCAGGTCCGAGCGCAGGACGAGCCCGCGCCGGTCGAGGAAGTCGGCGAAGGACAGCTCCCGGGCGACGAGCGCTTCCCGGTCCCGCTCCCAGTCCTCGCCGGTGGTGTCGCCGACGACGGTGTCCGCGGTCTCCCCGGCGAGCAGGACGCCCGCCTCCTCGTACGTCTCGCGCACGGCGGCGCAGACCACGGCCTGGGCCTGGGCGGCCTCGCCCGCGTCGAACCCGAGCCGCTCGGCCCAGACGCCGAGGGAGGGCCCCGCCCAGCGCACCGGCTGCTCGTCGCGCGGATCGACCCCGCCGCCGGGGTAGGCGTACGCGCCGCCCGCGAAGGCCATCGATGTGCGACGGCGCAGCATGTGCACGTCGGGCCCCGCGGCCCCGTCCCGCAGGAGGAGCACGGTGGCGGCCCGCCGGGGGCTCACCGGGGTGAGCTCGCCCGCGGCGAGGGCGCGGATGCGGTCGGGCCATTCCGGCGGGTACCACTGACCGTTCGGCTGAGCATTCGACATGGGCGGATGCTATGCGCAAGCACGCGAATGCACGAGGGCCGGAATGGCCTGGACCGGCCGGAGGACCGTGGACGGGCCGGAGGACCGTGGACCGGCCGGAGGACCGTGGACCGGCCGGAGGGACCGTGGACCGGCCGGAAGCCCGTGGACGGGCCGGAGGACCGTGGACGGGCCGGAGGACCGTGGACGGGCCGGAAGCCCGGCTGGCGGCCAACCGGCCGGAGGACTGCGGACCGGCCGGAAGACCGGCGAGCGGCCAGAAGGCCAAGGCCCGGCCGGAACGCAAGAGAGCCGGTTCCCTCGCACGAAGGACTCGCGCGCCGGAACCGGCTCTTCACCGACAGGGGGAGGTCAGGCCTCGACGAGCTCCACCTGGACCTCGACCTCGACCGGCGCGTCGAGCGGCAGCACGGCCACGCCGACGGCGCTGCGCGCGTGCACGCCCTTGTCGCCGAGGACCGCGCCGAGCAGCTCGCTGGCGCCGTTGATGACGCCCGGCTGCCCGGTGAAGTCGGAGGCGGAGGCGACGAAGCCCACGACCTTCACGACCCGCTTGATCCGGTCCAGGTCACCGGCGACCGACTTCACGGCCGCGAGGGCGTTCAGCGCGCAGGTGGCCGCGAGCTGCTTGGCCTCCTCCGCGGTGACCTCGTCGCCGACCTTGCCGGTCACGGACAGCTTGCCCCCCACCATCGGGAGCTGGCCCGAGGTGTAGACGTACACGCCCGACTGCACGGCCGGCTGGTACGCGGCCAGCGGGGGCACGACCTCCGGCAGGGTCAGGCCGAGCTCGGCGAGCCTCGCCTCGACGGCCCCGCTCACGACTTGGCCCGCTTGAGGTAGGCCACGAGCTGCTCGGGGTTGTTCGGCCCGGGCACGACCTGGACGAGCTCCCAGCCGTCCTCGCCCCAGGTGTCCAGAATCTGCTTCGTCGCGTGCACCAGAAGCGGCACGGTGACGTACTCCCACTTGGTCATGGGGCCGACTGTATCCGCTGCCATGGGGCGGCCTCCTGATTGGGCGCCGCCGCCAGTGGTTAGGCTCGACAGCGTGAGCAGGCTCCAGGTCGTCAGCGGCAAGGGCGGTACCGGTAAGACGACGGTCGCCGCCGCCCTCGCGCTCGCCCTCGCGACGGAGGGCAAACGCACCCTCCTCGTCGAGGTCGAAGGCAGACAGGGCATCGCACAGCTCTTCGAGACGGAAGCGCTTCCGTACGAGGAACGCAAGATCGCCGTCGCGCCGGGCGGCGGGGAGGTGTACGCGCTGGCGATCGACGCCGAGCGCGCGCTCCTCGACTACCTCCAGATGTTCTACAAACTGGGCAGCGCGGGGCGGGCCCTGAAGAAACTCGGGGCGATCGACTTCGCGACGACGATAGCCCCGGGGGTACGGGACGTCCTGCTGACCGGCAAGGCGTGCGAGGCGGTCAAGCGGCGCGAGAAGCACGGCGGGCACACCTACGACCACGTGGTCATGGACGCGCCGCCCACCGGCCGCATCACCCGCTTCCTCAACGTCAACGACGAGGTGGCGGGCCTGGCGAGGATCGGCCCGATATACAACCAGGCGCAGGCCGTCATGCGGGTCCTCAAGTCGCCCGAGACGGCGGTCCATCTGGTGACCCTCCTGGAGGAGATGCCGGTCCAGGAGACGGCGGACGGCATCGCGGAGCTCCGCGCGGCCGAACTGCCGGTGGGGCGGGTCGTGGTGAACATGGTCCGGCCGCACGTCCTCGACGAGGCGGCGGTACGGGCCGCCTCCGGCGACCACCGGGACGCGATCGCGCGGAGCCTGGCCTCCGTAGGCGTCACGGGCGGCACGCGTCTCGTCGACCCGCTCCTCGACCAGGCGGCCGAGCACGCCCGGCGGGTCGAGCTGGAGCGGGAGCAGCGGGCGGTCCTGGACGGCGTCGGCGTGCCCGCGTACGAACTCCCCTTCCTCGGGGACGGCGGGGACATCGCGGGGCTCTACCGGCTGGCGAAGGAACTGCGGAAGCAAGGGGTGGGCGCGTGACGGAGAAGGCGACGGCAGAAGCGACCACCGAAGCCACGGCCACGAGCGGCACCGGCACGACCGGGCCCGACACGACCGGGCCCGACACGACCGGGACCGACGCGACCGGCCTCGACACGCCCGAGCTCGGCACGCCCGGCCTCAACACGACCGCGACCGGGACCGACGCGACCGGCCTCGCCCCGGCCGGGCTCGACGCGTCCGGGACCGGGACCGACGCGACCGGGCTCGACGCGGTCCCCGTCCTGGAGCTCGACCCGCTCATCGACGACCGCGGCACCCGCATCATCGTCTGCTGCGGCGCGGGCGGGGTCGGCAAGACGACCACGGCGGCGGCCCTCGGCGTACGGGCGGCGGAGCGCGGCCGACGGGTCGTCGTCCTCACCATCGACCCGGCGCGGCGGCTCGCGCAGTCGATGGGCATCGACTCGCTGGACAACACCCCGCGCAAGGTCGACGGAATCAAGGGTTCCGACGGCGGCGAACTGCACGCGATGATGCTGGACATGAAGCGGACCTTCGACGAGATCGTCGAGGCGCACGCGGATCCCGAGCGGGCGCGGGCGATTCTGGACAACCCCTTCTACCAGTCCCTGTCGGCCGGATTCGCCGGTACGCAGGAGTACATGGCGATGGAGAAGCTGGGCCAGCTCCGGGCGCGCGACGAGTGGGACCTGATCGTGGTCGACACGCCGCCGTCCCGTTCCGCCCTGGACTTCCTGGACGCGCCGAAGCGGCTGGGGTCCTTCCTCGACGGGAAGTTCATCAAGCTGCTCATGGCCCCGGCGAAGGTGGGCGGCCGGGCCGGCATGAAGTTCCTCAACGTCGGCATGTCGATGATGACGGGGACACTCGGGAAGCTGCTCGGGGGTCAGTTCCTCAAGGACGTGCAGACCTTCGTGGCGGCGATGGACACGATGTTCGGCGGCTTCCGGACCCGCGCCGACGCCACGTACCGACTGCTCCAGGCCCCGGGCACGGCCTTCCTCGTCGTCGCCACGCCGGAGCGGGACGCGCTGCGCGAGGCCGCGTACTTCGTGGAGCGGCTCGCGGCGGAGGAGATGCCGCTGGCCGGTCTCGTCCTCAACCGCGTCCACGGCAGCGGGGCTGCCGGCCTCTCGGCCGAGAGGGCGCGGGCCGCCGCGGAAAATCTTGACGAGGGGCGCATGACGGATCGGGGGGACGGGAAGACTCGACGGAGTGGCTCCCCGGCCACGTCGCCCGAGCTGTCAGACCTCGCCACCACCGCCGCCGCCGTTCCTTCCGTACCCGAGGCTGCCCCCACAGCCGAACCGGCCGCACAACACCCAGACGTCGACGACGTGAACGACGTGGACGTACGACATCTCACTGCGGGACTTCTGCGCCTGCATGCCGAGCGCATGCGGGTGCTCGCGCGTGAGCAGCGCACGCGGGACCGCTTCACCGCACTCCACCCCGAGGTGGCGGTGGCCGAAGTGGCCGCCCTGCCCGGCGATGTGCACGACCTCGCCGGGCTGCGGGCCATCGGTGACCGGCTCACGGCCGGCCGGATGCCCTCGGCCTGAGCCCCACCCACCTCGCACGAACCGTCCCGTACGAGCTGTCCCGTACCGAGCTCGGGGACTAGCCGACCGCGGCGTACGCCTCGTACGTCGCGTCGTCCTCGATCGCCACGGGCAGCAGGCCCGCACCGCGCTCGTACTCCGTCCGCGCGGTCTCCAGGAGCCGGCGCCACGAGGTGACGGTCGGCCGTCGGCGCAACAGGGCACGTCGCTCGCGCTCCGTCATGCCGCCCCACACACCGAACTCCACGCGGTTGTCGAGGGCGTCGGCGAGGCACTCGGTCCGCACCGGACACCCGGTGCACACCGCCTTTGCCCTGTTCTGTGCCGCTCCCTGCACGAAAAGTTCATCCGGATCGGTAGTGCGGCAGGCCGCCTGCGCACTCCAGTCAGCTACCCAGCCCATACCGGCGCCGTCCTCTCCCGAATCGAGGCTCCCCCACGGCGGCAGCGGCATATTCACCGCTGCCAGTTGGGACGTTACGGAAGGTGGGCACAGCGCAACACCCCCTTCGGGCCCAATCTTGAATGGCCCGAACGGACTATGCGTGCGCGTCAGATCACCCAGGGGAGTGATCGAAGGACATGCGTGTGATAGGGGACATACCGCCTGGATACGCCCTTCCTCACCGCCGCCACTTCGGACACCGGGTGACGCATGATCCGGAAACGGACACGAGCTTCCCGTGTTTCGGGGTCACGGGAATTCATGTCGATGTCACGCGCGGGTCTTGATGCGAGACCGCACTGCTGTGACAGTTGTGAGCAGCTTAGGCCAAGGCATATACGCGTGTCCGGCGAATGAGAACGTAGGCGCCTCACGTTGCTGCGCCGGCACGCCTCCGCCGGAGTCCTGAGCAAGGAGCTCCGGCGTAACTGAGAGGCGAGATGGGCGGGGGCGCGGAACACTGCCCTGGTGATCGTGATGCAGCCGGTTCTGGAGATCTACGCCCCTGACGGCTTCGCCCTATGGCCTGTCGCCGACGTCAAGCCGGACGGTTTCCTGCCACTCAGTGGCCGGCTCGATCCCCTTGAGGTCGGAACAGCGCTGATGCGCATCGCCGGCTGCAACGACATCGATCCGGACCCAGAAGAAGAGGACCGTCCGCCTCGGCCCGCGGACCCCCTCGGATCCTTCCTCCACGGACTGCTCACCCTCGACAACCTCTTCGCGCCCGGCGGCCTGCGGGTCACGGACAGCTCCACGGGAGTCTCGTTCCTTCCGGGCTGCTGCGCGGGGCTCGAGGACTGGCGTGGCTGGCACGAGGTTTTCGATGGCAGCGGGAGTCCCTGGTTCGGTCATGATCCCGACCCTCTCGCCGAGCGCCTTGGGGACACCGTCCGGCTGACCGTTGACGTCGAACAGAGCGACAGCCCGGTGATCGAGGTGTCCGTCACCGAGCTCCGTCGTCTTCTCGCCGATGCCGAGCGCGACCTGATGGGCTTCGTCGCCCTCACATCCGACTGGGCGGCTCAGTACCTGCCTGACCACGCCGCTTCCGTCACCTCCGCCGTCGCCAGGGTCCTGGCCCTTCCCGCGTCGGCCGTACCGCCCAAGCCGTGAGGTGACGTCCTGTGGTCAGCCGGTGAGTCCGCCGTCAGCGCCGGACCGTGCGCCGATCTACGCTGTGACCTTCACGGCCCGGCCGCACCCGGATGTCACGGTCTGGTACTCGAACGCTCCGAGAAGCACCCGCTCCTGCAGTTCGCACATCACTACGGATTAGGCTGCCCCCCATGGCAAAGAAGCGCTCGGGCGGTGGTCTGACCGGGACCCAGCAGGCCGCCAAGTTCCTCGGTGTCAGTGTGCTCTCCGGAGCCGTGCTGGCGGGCATCGCCCTGCCCGCGGCCGGAGCACTCGGCTTGGCCGCGAAGGGCACGGTCGAGGGATTCGACGAGATTCCCTCGAACCTGAAGACCCCGCCGCTGAGTCAGCGCACCACCATTCTCGACGCCGAGGGCGGCCTCCTCGCCACGGTGTACTCGCGGGACCGGAAGGTCGTCCCGCTGGACAAGATCTCCCCGTACATGCAGAAGGCGATCGTCGCGATCGAGGACGGCCGCTTCTACGAGCACGGGGCGATCGACCTCAAGGGCGTGCTGCGCGCGATCAACCGCAACGCGCAGTCCGGCGGGGTCGCGCAGGGCGCGTCGACGCTCACCCAGCAGTACGTGAAGAACGTCTTCGTCGAGGAGGCGGGTGACGACCCCGAGAAGGTCGCGCAGGCCACCCAGCAGACCATCGGCCGCAAGGTCCGCGAGCTGAAGTTCGCGATCCAGGTCGAGGAGGAGCTGGGCAAGAAGAAGATCCTCGAGAACTACCTCAACATCACGTTCTTCGGGCAGCAGGCGTACGGCATCGAGGCCGCCTCCCAGCGGTACTTCTCCAAGCCCGCCGCCAAGCTGGACCTCGGCGAGTCGGCGATGATGGCCGGTCTCGTCCAGTCGCCGAGCCGCTACGACCCGATCAACGACATCCAGGAAGCCACCAAGCGCCGCAACGTGGTCCTCCAGCGGATGGCCGACGTGAAGGACATCAGCCAGGCGGAGGCGGACAAGGCGAAGGCCGCGCCGCTCAAGCTGAAGGTGAAGACGCCGAAGAACGGCTGCATCACCGCCGTCGACGGCGCCGGCTTCTTCTGCGACTACGTCCGCAAGACGATCCTGAGCAGCCCGGTCTTCGGGAAGACGGCCGAGGAGCGGCAGAAGCTGTGGAACCTCGGCGGTCTCACCGTCAGGACCACGCTCTCCCCGAAGGCACAGGCCGCGGCCAACGAAGCCGCAGTGGCCAAGGTCAACAAGGACGACGGGGTCGCGACCGCCGTCGTCCAGGTCCAGCCCGGCACCGGCAAGATCCTGTCGATGGGCCAGTCCCGCCCGTACGGCCTGGACCAGAAGCAGCACCAGACGACGCTCAACCTCGCCGTCGGCAGCAAGATGGGCGGCACCACGTACGGCTTCCCGGTCGGCTCGACCTTCAAGCCGATCACGGCCGCCGCCGCCCTGGAGAAGGGGCTGAGCCCGGCGCAGAGCTTCGACACGCCGTGGAAGATCTCCATGAAGGAGAACGACTACACGCGCTGCGACGGCAAGCCGGCGGGCTACGCCGACTGGTCCGTCCAGAACGAGCTTCCGTCGGAGAAGGGGGCGTACGACATGACGAGCGCCCTCGGGAAGTCCATCAACACGTACTTCGCCAAGCTGGAGCAGATGGCCGGCCTGTGCGAGACGCTGACGATGGCGAACAAGGTCGGCTATGAGCGTGAGCTGGGCAAGCGCATCGCGCAGAGCCCGTCGGCCACGCTCGGCAGCCTCGAGAGCACCCCGCTCGACATGGCCTCCGTCTACGCCACCTTCGCCAACCGCGGCATGTACTGCGTCCCGGTCGCCATCGAGTCGATCCGGAACGCGTACGGCGAGAAGCTCAACGTGCCGCAGACCAAGTGCACGCGCGCGATGTCCGACCGCACCGCCGACACCATCAACCAGATGCTGAAGGGCGTGGTCGAGGACGGCACCGGTACGCGGGCCGGTCTGACCGACCGGGACAACGCGGGCAAGACCGGTACCACCGAGGGCCGCAAGGACGCCTGGTTCGTCGGTTACACGCCGGACCTGTCCACCGCCGTCTGGGTCGGCGACGACGTCGGCAAGCGCGACGAGATGTTCGACCTCACCATCGGCGGCGTCTACTACGACAAGGTCTGCGGTGGCTGCCTCCCCGGCCCGATCTGGCGGATCGCCATGACGGGCGCCCTGGGCGACGAGAAGCCCGGCTTCAACCCCATCTCCGTACCGCGGGCCGAGAAGCCCAAGGAGAAGGAGGGCGAGGAAGGCCCGAACAAGCCGACGAAGCCGGGTGACGCCAAGCCGGGCGACACGAAGCCGCCGACGAACCCGTTCCCCGGGATCACGCTCCCGCCGGACATGTTCGGCGATGGCAACCGCCGCGGCGGAAACCGCTGACGTACGGATAAACGGATAGGACGAAGGGCGCCCCACGAGAAGTGGGGCGCCCTTCGTCGTACGTGCGCGGTGTCGGCGTACGTGCGCGGTGTCGGCGTACGCGGTCGGTGTCGGCGTACGCGGTCGGTGTCAGCGTACGCGGTCGGTGTCAGCTCGCGAGGAGCTTCTTCACCGAGGCGGCTACGCGGCCGCCGTCGGCCTGGCCCGCCACCTTCGGGCTCACGATCTTCATGACGGCGCCCATGGCACGCGGCCCCTCGGCTCCCGCCGCCTTCGCCTCCTCGACGGCCGCCGCGACGATCCCGTCGAGCTCCTCGTCACTGAGCTGCTTCGGCAGGTACGCGTCGAGGAGGACGCCCTCCGCGCGCTCCCGCTCCGCGGACTCGGCACGGCCGCCCTGGGCGAAGGCCTCCGCGGCCTCGCGGCGCTTCTTCGCCTCCTTGGCGATCACCTTCAGCACCTCGTCGTCGGAGAGTTCGCGCTTGGACTTGCCCGCGACCTCCTCCATGGTGATCGCGGTGATGGTCAGCCGCAGGGTCGAGGAGCGCAGTTCGTCGCGCCCCCTGATCGCGGCGTCGAGGTCGGCCTTGAGCTTCTCCTTGAGCGTGGTCATGGGGTCAAGTGTGGCAGGTGCCCCACCCCACCCGCCCGCACATTTCCACCCGCCGGGTCTGCGACGATGGTGCGATGCGCGCACGGTACGGGATCCCCCTGAAGGTCACGGCAGGTCTCACGGCGACGGCCGCGGCCGGAATCGTCTACGCGGCCGGCTTCGAGGCCCGCTCGTTCCGGCTCCGCCGGGTGACGGTGCCCGTACTCCCGCGCGGCATGCGCGACCTGCGGGTCCTTCAGGTCTCCGACATCCACATGGTGAGCGGCCAGCGCAAGAAGCGGGCCTGGCTCCAGTCGCTCGCGGGGCTCCGCCCGGACTTCGTCGTCAACACCGGCGACAACCTCTCCGACCCCGACGCCGTGCCGGAGGTCCTGGACGCGCTCGGCCCGCTGATGGAGTTCCCGGGCGTGTACGTCTTCGGCTCCAACGACTACTACGGGCCGAAGCTGCGCAACCCCGCCCGCTACCTCATGGAGAAGGCCCAGGGCCGCCACGGCCTCAACGGCAACAAGCCCGTCGTCGGCGCCGTCCACAACCCGTGGGAGGGCATGCGGGACGCCTTCGACGCGGCGGGCTGGGTGGACCTCACCAACACCCGCGGCACGCTCAAGCTGCCCGAGGCCGCACTGGCCTTCACCGGCCTGGACGACCCGCACATCAAGCGCGACCGGTACGAGCGGGTGGCCGGCGGCCCCGACACCTCGGCGGACTTCACGGTGGGCGTCGTCCACGCCCCGTACCTGCGCTCGCTCGACGCCTTCACGGCCGACGGCTACGAGCTGATCCTCGCCGGGCACACCCACGGCGGCCAGCTGTGCATCCCCTTCTACGGGGCGCTCGTCACCAACTGCGACCTGGACACGGACCGCGTGAAGGGGCTCTCCACGCACACGGTCGGCGACCACACCTCCTACCTGCACGTCTCGGCGGGCTGCGGCACCAACCGGTTCACCCCGGTCCGCTTCGCCTGCCCGCCCGAGGTCACCCTGCTCACGCTGACGGCGCGCGCCTAACCACCTACGGTGGGGGGATGCTCACGCCGCCCCCCTCCACGGGTTCGTCGCCCGTACCCGCCTCCGCCGTCGTACCCCCCGCCCAGCGCCGCCCCTACGCGGCGGCCTTCCGGGGCCTGATCGCCCTGTGCGCGGCGACGGGAATCGTCATCGAGTGCGTCCACGGAAGCGTGCTCGTCGTCCTGAGCTTCTTCACGATCTGGTCGAACATCCTGGTCGCCGTGGTGTTCGGCTGGGGCGCCGTCCGCGCCTGGAGCCGCCGCCCGCCGCTCCCCGCGCTGTGGACCGGCGGCGCCCTGCTCTGCATCTCGGTGGTCGGCCTCGTCTTCCACCTGGTCCTCGACAACGAGGCGAGCGAGTTCAACCAGGCCGCCGAGATCGCCCGTCTCACCGGCGCGAAGGCCGTCGCCAACCAGCTGCTCCACACCGTCACCCCGATCGGCGCGGCGCTCGACTTCCTGCTCCTCACCCTCCCCGGCGCCCTCCACTGGCGCTACGCCGCCCGGTGGCTGGCGGCCCCGGGCCTCTACTTCGTCTTCGCCCTGATCCGCGGCGAGCTGATCTCCCCGGACGCCCCCACCCGCTACACGTACCCGTTCCTCGACGTCACCGCCCACGGCTACGCCGGCGTCCTGACCAACGCGGTCGTGCTGGGCGCGGGCTTCTACGTCCTGGGCCTCGCGATCGTCGGCCTCGACCGCGTCCGACCTGCGGTGCGGCTCTCCGAAAACCGGATTTCGCCTCAGCGCGCGCGTGGGCTAAAGTAAGCGATGTCGCCGCGACGTGAAGAACAGAGCAGCGACATCGGGGTGTAGCGCAGCTTGGCAGCGCGCTTCGTTCGGGACGAAGAGGTCGTGGGTTCAAATCCCGCCACCCCGACAGCCGTAAGACCAGGTCAAGGGCCTGATTCGAGAAATCGAATCAGGCCCTTGACTGGTTTCCGGGGTCGACGGTCATCAGGTCGCGGGCCCCGGCGGATACGCCTGCCGGCTCACTCGCTCGCCGTGTAGTACGGCGTCTCGCGCCAGGCCGCGACCGCGGATATCCGCTCCTCGCTCATACCGGCCTTGCGTGCCTGCTCCGCACCGGCGTCCACGCAGTATCCGCATCCGTTGATCTGGCTCGCGCGCGGGTGCACCAACTCCAGGGTGGCGTCGGGCACACCACCCGCGCGGGCGCTCTTCATGAGCTGGTGGATGTCCTGCACCACGCCGGGGAGGACCATCGCCGGGTTCTTCATCCGCGGCTTGACGGCCACGGGTGCCTCGGTGGCCTGGTTCGCATACTCGGGGGTCATGACGTGCGCTCCTTGGTGTGCTCCGTCTGATCGGTGTGGCGGTGGTGCCCCGCATGTGTCGACGGTCAGGCGAAGGACTCCGGGCCGAATCGGCCCCAGGCCACGAAGACGGCCATGGCGAGGTAGAGCACCTCGGCAACGGCCGTGGCCCACAGACCGCGCCTGACCCGGACGACTATCGCCCCGACGAACAGCAGGGCCACGCCGGTCGCGGCCACAGGAACCAGGGTCGGCGCGATGCCGAGTACAGCGGGCAGGATCAGGCCCATCGCGCCCATGAGGTCCACGACCCCGAGGGCCTTCAGCGCGGCCGGACTGAAATCCTCGGCCCACGCGGCGAAGCCTCCCGCGGCCAGAATCTTCTCTTTCGGGATCACCAGCTTGGCGCTGCTGGCGAAGAGCGCGGCCGCCAGCACGCCGGCGACGATCCACAGAGCGACGTTCATGGTCGAGAGCCCCCAGGCTTCGTGTCGGAATCGGTTCTCACGTCTCTGACGGCCGGCGGCAAGGAAAGGGAACACGTGGATGGCGACTCGTTGCTCGCGAAGCGGTTCGAGAGCACGGTCAGGGCTTGACGACGTGCAGCACCCGCAGGCCGCGGGGACCCACTTCGTCGTGGTGGACCAGCCACTTTCCCGCCGGGCAGGCGTGGGCAAGCACACGGTCCACCGCCGCTGGCCGTCCAAGGCCGCCCTGATCTTCGATGCGCTCGGCCATGCCTGGACCACTGGCCTGGACTACCGCGATACCGGGGATGTCCGCGCGGACCTCCGCGCACAGTTCCTGCGCTCCAGCGCAGCGCTCAGCGAGCCACCTCTCGGACCGCTCCACCGTGCCGTGATCGCCGAAGCGCAGGCGGATCCCGACCTGCGGGCAGACCTGCACCAGCGTTTCCTGGCCACCGTCGAACAGCGCGCCTTCGACCGCGTCACGCGCGCTCAGCGCGCCGTCGAACTGGCCGCTGACGCGGACCTGGCCTTCCCCACCGAAGTCCTGTGCGGCACCCTCTACTACCGCTACCTGCTCTCGAACCGGCCCGTCGGCCCAGCCGAGGTCGACGCGCTGATCGAGATGTTCCTGCTCGCGTACGGGACCCGCGGAACCCGCGGCTGAGCCCTGCCAGGTACCACCTTCCGTCCCGGCGTCAGATGATCGGCGGGCGGCCCAGGCGGGTCATGCGGGCGACTGTGGACCAGCGCATGGGGTGGCGGGGGCCGCAGGGGCGGCGGACGCCCTCGGCGAAGCCGGCGAACCAGGCCGCGAGGCCCGGGGCGGAGCGGGTGCGGGCCAGGGTCAGGAGGGTCCAGACGCCGAGGTAGACGGGGACCAGCGGGACGGGGAGGTTGCGCTTGGCCAGCCAGACGCGGTTGCGGGCGGTCATCCGGTAGTAGACGGCGTGCCGGGCCGGGCTGGTCTTCGGGTGCTGGAGCAGGAGTTCCGGCGCGTACAGGACCTTCCAGTCCGCGTCGAGGGCCCGCCAGGCGAGGTCGGTCTCCTCGTGGGTGAAGAAGAAGTCCTCCGGCCAGCCGCCGATCCGGTCGAGCATCGCCATCGACAGGCCGTGGCCGCCGCCGAGGAACGTCGTCACCTCGCCGCCGATCAGCGGGTCCTTCGCCCCGAGGCGGGGGACGTGGCGGCGCTGGGTCTCGCCCGTCTCGTCGGCGATGCGGAACGACACGATCCCGAGGGCCGGGTCGGCCTCGTACAGGTCCGCGAGGCGGCGCAGGACGTCCGTGTCGACGAGCAGGCCGTCGTCGTCGAGGTCCACCACCACGTCCACGTCGCCGAACGCGCGCAGCGTGTCGATGGCGACGTTCCGGCCACCCGACACTCCCCTGTTCTCGGGCAGTTCGACCCCGGTGACGCCTTCGGGGAGCTCCGGGAGCGAGCCCGTGCCGTTGCCGACGACGACGATCCGGGCAGCCGGTTCGTCCTGCCTGGCCACGGCGTCGAGCAGAGCCCGCAGCTCGTCGGGGCGCGAGCCCATGGTCAGTACCGCCACACCCGTACGAGGTCGTGCCACGACCCACTCCGTCCCACACTCGGCGACAACGCCGTGATGCTAACGGTCGGGCGTCACCTTCCGTTCACCCGTGTCACGTGCGGCGGCCAACTCCTCAGAGCTGCCGGTCTTCCCGGTGGCGGGCCAGCGCGCGGCCGTAGCGTTCGGAGACGGCCGGCATGAGGCTCTCGCCCTCCGCCGGGCGGTCCAGGCCGAAGACGTAGCCGGGGAAGTCCAGCTCCCTCTGCGTCTCCCAGATCTCGCCGTGGTCGTTCGGCGGGAGGATCCGCGCCGGGTCGCCGACCGCCACCCAGCCGATCGGCACCGTCGCGTCGGCGGGGAGCACCGTCCGCAGGTGCACGATCCCGTTGATACGGACCTCCGAACGCGCGCCGATCCGGGCCCCGTTGAACACCCGGCTGCCCGTCGCGAGGAAGACGTCGTCCTCCACAGTGCAGCCGGCGAGGGACGACGCCGGGCCGACCAGGACGTGCCGGCCGAGGGTAAGGGGGTCGCGGCGGGTGCCGCGCAGGACCGCGTTCTCCATGACGATGCAGCCCTCGCCGAGCTCCACCGGGCCGCCCTCGGCGGTCAGTACGGCTCCGAAGAGGATCCGGCAGTCCGCGCCGACGCGCACGTCGCCGGAGAGCGTCGCCGTCGGGGCCACGTACGCGGTCGGGTGGACGGTCGGCGCGTGGCCGTCGTGTTCGATCAGCATGCCGCCATCATCCCCGGAGGGGTGGGAGGCGGTTCGGGGAGGGTGGGGGCGGTTCGGAGGGGGCGCGCGGCGAGGGGCGTCGGGTGGCGGCTCTACGCTGGTTCCCTTCCGTCAAGTTGATCGATCGTCGAAAGGGTGGTCTCCAGGTGCTGGTCGCGGACCGATATCGGCTTCATGTGTGTATCGGCCGGGGCGGTATGGGCGAGGTGTGGCAGGCCACCGACGAGGTCCTCGGGCGGTCCGTGGCAGTCAAGCTGATGCTGGGCCACGGCTCCGACCCGTCCGCGAGCGACCGCTTCCGGCTGGAGGCGCAGACCGCCGCCCGGCTGAGCCACCCGCACGTGGTGGGCGTCTTCGACTTCGGTACGTGGGACGGGAAGCTGTACCTCGTCATGGAGTTGGTCGAGGGCGACAGCCTCGCCGGCAGCCCGTCCGATCCGCTGGTCCTGCCGGCCGAGCGGGTCGCCGTGGTCGCCGCGCATGCCGCCGCCGGGCTCGCCGCCGCCCACCGGCAGGGGGTCGTGCACCGCGACATCAAGCCGGGGAACCTCCTGGTCGACGCCGACGGCACGGTCAAGCTGGCCGACTTCGGCATCGCGCGGTTCGTCGACGATCCCTCCGGGGCTCTCACCACGACCGGCCAGATCGTGGGCACCGGGCTCTACCTCGCGCCCGAGCGCGCCCTCGGGCAGTCCGCTTCGTCGGCATCCGACGTGTACTCGCTCGGGTGCGTGCTCTACCAACTCCTCACCGGACGCCCGCCGTTCCGCGCGGACACGGCCACCGCCCTGCTGTACCAGCACATCGACACAGCGCCGATGCCGCCCGGCCGGCTGGGCGTGGCGCTGCCGCCCGTCTTCGAGACGTATCTGCTGAGCCTGCTGGCCAAGCAGCCCGAGCAGCGGCCCTCGGCGCAGGCGATCGCGGACTGGTTCTCCTCCGGCGCCTGGCGCGGCTATCCGCAGCAGGCCCCTCAGCAGGCGCATCAGCCTCAGCAGGCGCGCCCGTCACACCAGTCACACCAAGCGCGCCCGTCACATCAGGCGCACCAGCTTCCGCAGCACGTCCAGCCCCAGCAACACGCGCCTACCTCACACGCCCCGCGGCCGCCCGCGCACCACACGGCTCCCGCGCATCAGCCTCCGCACCAGCCCGCGCCCCGGCAGGTGCCCGCCGCCGCACCAGCCTCACGGCGGCGCGAGCGCCCCGCCGGCGGCAGCGGGCCCAGCACCGGCGGCCTCGCCGAGCTGTCCCGGCGCCGTCCCCGCAAGACGGCCGCCGTCGCCGGGGCCATCGCCTTCGTGGTCTTCCTGGTCATCGGCATGGCCCTGCTCTCCTGAGGAGCTCCTCAGGAGCCCCTCAGTACAGTCTCGGCGCCATCACCTGCGGCTCCCCGTCCGCCCTCGCGAGCAGCAGGCAGCGCGGTACGCCGGGCCCCGGCGTCGCCCGTACGGAGACGGCCGTCGGCGGGTCGGTCGGCAGCTCGATCGGGATCGTGACCGGCCGGTCGTCCTTCGTCGTGGCGTACCCCGTCTCCTTGCCGTCGACGAGCACCTCGACGACGGGTGAGTGCCCGGTCTGGACGGTCACGGAGACCGAGTGGCCGAGGTAGTCGATGTGGAAGTGGTGGCGTCGCCTCATGGGGCACCTCCGTACCTCCAGAGTAGGTACACCCCGTCGCTCCCGCCGCTCCCACCGCTCCCACCGCTTCCGCGGCCTCGCGGTCTCACGGATCCGCTCCGAAGTGCGGTCGTAGGGGCCCGGTGTTCAGATGGATCGGAACGCCGATCACCGCCCTCGCGGAACGGAGCACCCCGTACATGAGCGACCCCCTGCCCTCCTTCGAGGACACCACCGACTTCGAGAACGCGGACAGGGGCTTCATCGGCGCCCTGGTGCCCGGCTCGGTCACGGCCGCCGACGGCCGGACCGTGTGGGACGGAGACGCGTACGACTTCCTGAAGGCGGAGTGCCCCGACACCGCGCACCCCAGCCTCTGGCGCCAGGCCCAGCTCTGCTCCCGCCAGGGTCTGTACGAGGTCACCGCCGGCATCTACCAGGTGCGGGGCCTCGACCTGTCCAGCATGACGATCGTCGAGGGCGAGCGCGGGATCATCGTCATCGACCCGCTCATCTCCACGGAGACCGCCGCCGCCGCGCTCGCGCTCTACAAGGAGCACCGCGGCGACCGGCCCGTCACCGGCATGATCTACACCCACTCGCACGGCGACCACTTCGGCGGCGCCCGCGGCATCCTGCCCCACGGCACCGAGAACGGCGTGCCCATCATCGCCCCGGCCGGCTTCCTGGAGCACGCGGTCAGCGAGAACGTGTACGCGGGCAACGCGATGACCCGCCGCGCGGCCTACATGTACGGCGCGAACCTGCCGAAGGCCCCGGACGCCCAGATCAGCGCCGGCCTCGGCCAGACCACCTCCCTCGGCACGATCAGCCTCATCCCGCCGACCGTGGACATCACGGACACCGGCCAGGAGGTGACGGTCGACGGCGTGCGGATCGTCTTCCAGCTGACCCCGGGCACCGAGGCCCCGGCCGAGATGAACTTCCTCTTCCCCGGCCTCCGCGCCCTGTGCCTGGCCGAGAACGCCACGCACAACATGCACAACATCCTGACCCTGCGCGGGGCGGTCGTCCGCGACTCCCGCGTCTGGGCCGCGTACCTCGACGAGGCGATCGAGTACTTCCACGGGATGTACGACGTCGGCTTCGCCTCCCACCACTGGCCGACCTGGGGCCACGACAACGTGGTGCGGTTCCTGACCGAACAGCGGGACCTCTACGCGTACATGCACGACCAGACGCTGCGGCTGCTGAACGAGGGGCTCACCGGCCCGGAGATCGCCGAGGCGATCGAGCTGCCGCCGGCCCTGGCCGCGTCCTGGCACGCGCGCGGCTACTACGGCTCGCTGAGCCACAACGCCAAGGCGATCTACCAGCGCTACCTGGGCTGGTTCGACGGCAACGTCGCCCATCTCTGGGAGCACCCGCCGGTCGAGACGGCGAAGCGGTACGTGGCCCTGGCGGGCGGTCCCGCCGAGATGCTCGTCAAGGCCCGTGAGTACGTCGATGCGGGCGACCTGCGGTTCGCGGCGACCCTGCTCAACCACCTGGTCTTCGCCGAGCCCGGGAACATCGAGGCGAAGGAGGCCCTGGCCTCGGTCTACGACCGGCTGGGGTACGGCTCCGAGAACGGCACCTGGCGCAACTTCTACCTCACCTCGGCGCTGGAGCTCCGCGAGGGCATCGTCAGGACGGACCTCGACACGTCCAACCCCGAGATGGCGATGGCCCTCACCGTCCCCATGCTCCTCGACTCGATCGCCGTACGGATCGACGGGCCGCGCGCCTGGCACGAGGAGCTGACCGTCGACCTGGTCCTGACGGACGGCCCGACGGGCGCGGGGACGCGGCGCCGCCTCACCCTGCACAACGGCGCTCTCACGCACCGGGAGATCTCCGAGCCCCGCACGGCCGCCGGGCTCACGCTCACGCTGGCCAAGCCGCAGCTCCTCGGCCTGCTGGCGGGCAGGACGGTCCAGGAGCTCGGGGTCGGCGTGGAGGGCGACCTGGCGCTGCTCACACGGCTCCTCTCGTACGTGACGACGCCCGACCCGCAGTTCCCGATCGTCACCCCGTGACCGGCCACGGGGCCCATGGGGCCCGGTGGGGCGGCCGGACGCCGGACGGTCAGCGCACGAACCACGCCAGTACGCCGAGCAGGATCAGGCCCGCGCAGATCCCGAGGTTCACCACCTTGTACTGGAGGAAGACGGCGACGAACTCGCGCATGGTCGCCGACGGCCAGAAGTAGGCGGCGGTGGGCGAGCCGACGACCTGGCCGTCCACGCCCGCCTTCCGGGCCATCAGCGCGGCCCGGAAGGCGTGGAAGTTGTTGGTGACGATCACGCAGGAGGAGCCGGGTCTGTCCCGCTCCATCAGTTCCTTGCTGAAGAGCATGTTCTCCTCGGTCGTGCGCGAGCGGTCCTCGCGCACGACCGACCCGGCCGGAAAGCCCCGCTCGACGAGGTAGTCGGCCATCGCGTGGGACTCGGGGAGCTCCTCGTCGGGGCCCTGGCCGCCCGAGACGACGAGGACGGGCGCGTCCCCGGCGCGCGCGGCCAGCGTCTCGTACACCTGCCGGCCCCGGTCCAGGCGGCTCGCGAGGAGCGGCGGCACACGGCGACCGCCGATGAGCCCGGAGCCGAGGACGACCACGTAGTCGGCGTCGCGGCGGAGCCGCATGCGGCCGTACAGGAACGCGTAGCCGACGAAGCAGAGGAACAGGAACGAGACGTAGCCGAGCACGAGCAGGGTGGTGACGGCGATCAGGCCGAGGGCCGGCGAGTGCGTGAGGACCGCCGCCACCATCAGGCCCATCACCCCGAACATGCCGAGGCCCGCGAGGAGCGAGAGCAGGTTCGCCGGGCGTCTGCCCTCCTTGCGGACCATCTTCACGCCGTTCGCGCAGAGCAGGCCGGCGAGCACGACCGGGCCGAGTCCGAGCACCAGCAGGACCAGGATCATCACGGTCTCGGAGACGCCCGGCGGGGCGGCGTCGATCTCCGCGAGGAGACCGAGCCCGAGGAAGGTGACGGCCAGGCCGAGGTACACGGCATTGCCGAAGCGGCGCCGGTCGCGCAGCACACCGGCCCCGAAGAGCAGCAGGAAGACAGCGGCTACGACGAAGGCGAACATTCCGACATCGTAGACACCGCGACTGACAATCCGACCGTCGACGGAGCGCGGGGGCCGGGGCCGGTGGCCGGTGGTCGGGGTCGGTGGTCGGGGCCGGTGGTCGGGGGTCCTATGCCTCGTTCGCCAGGGCGAACAGGCCTCGGCGGGCGCCCTCTTCGTACGCGCGGCGCAGCTGCCGGTCGTCGAGCAGCCTCCGCAGCAGCCTCTCGCTGCGGTCGCGTGAGGTCACGCAGCACTGCGCGGGGCGGTACGTCCCCTCGAAGACCGAGGACCGCAACAGATCGGCCGCGCCCAGGAGATGGGCGGCGGAGGTCATCCGACCGACCATGACCCGCATCTGGGCGAGGAGTTCGGCCGCGCAAGCCGCCCCGACCGCGGTGCCGAGGGCCAGATGCGCGCGGAGCGCGCGCCGGGCGTGTTCGGCGGCCCGCTCGCGTTCCCCGTCCCAGGCGAGGAGTTCGGCCCGCGCGTGGTGCGCCCAGGCGTCGGCCCACAGGTCGCGCCCGGTCCAGGGCCGCCGTCCCGCCGCCTCCGCGACCGACTGGTCCAGGGCCTCCTGCGCGGCCTCCGGGTCGGTCCGGCTGAGGGTGAGGGCGAGCGCGACCCAGCACAGCTCGCGGCTGGGCCCGGACTCCGGGTGCTCCTCCATGAGGGTGAGCGCCTCCCGGAACTCGGCCGCCGCCTCGCGCGTGCGCCCCTGGAAGAGGGCGGTCGCGCCGCGCAGATGGGCCAGCATCCCGAGGCACCGGTCGTCCCCGTCCCGTACGGCCGCCGCCCAGGACTGGACGAGGAGCGGGTCGGCGTCCTCGGGGCGGCCCGACTCCAGCTCCAGATAGGCGGCGAGCCACAGGGCGCGCGCGGGCGCCGGGCCGGAGTGCAGGGAGAGGGCGTGGCGCAGCCGGGTCCGGCCCTCGGCGACCCGCCCGCAGGCCACCCACAGGAACCACAGGGAGACCGCGATCTCGACGGACGTCCCGGCCTCGGCGCTCGGCGAGGGCGGGGCGGTCGTCGGGTCCATCGCGGCGACCAGGTCCGGCAGCTCCCGCAGGGCGAGGTTCCTGGCGTCGATCTGACGGCCGCTCCGCCACCAGTCGGCGGCCTGCCGGGCCAGCTTCACGCACCACCTCCGGTGGTGCAGGACGACGGTCCAGCGGTCGCCGCGTTCGGCGAGGCGGCGGGCGCCGACGGCCCGCATGGGGTGCGGCATCCAGTAGCGGGGCGCTCCGTCCTCGCCGTCGAACAGGTCGTCGACGGGGAGGAGTGCGAGCGGTGCGAGCCGGTCGAGGGCCGCCTGGATCTCCCCGGCGGGCAGGGTCCCGGAGGCGCAGACCTCGCGGACGGCCTCCCGGCCGAAGGCTCCCTCGAAGACGGAGAGCCGCTCCCACAGGAGGCGTTCGACGGGGCCGCACTGCGCGTACCCCTGCTCGGCGGCGGCCAGTTGGTCGGGACCGACCGGTTCGCCCCACAGCGGTTCGGTGTCCGGCGCCTCCCCCGCCCGCGCGCTCCCGGTGGTCCCCGGGATCTCCTGGATCTCCTGGAAGTCCGGGAAGTCCGGGAACTCCACGATCCCCGCAATCCGTTTACTTCCGGGGATCCCCGCGCTCCCCGAATTCACCCTCCTCCTTGTGCTCCTCGTACTGCTCGCGCTCCGCGGGCTCCTCGGATTCCCCATGTGCCCCATGGATTCCATCCCCCGTACCACCTTGTCCTGTTCTGTCCCGTCCTGGTCCTGTCCGAAACTGTGACGTATGCCTGCCTTAATGGCGAACAGTCGCCGTCACGGCTTGAATGCATATGCCTCAGTCCACATCCTGGGGCGCCCTGGCGCCCACACCCACGGTTTCCCGGGGATCCGGCCAAGGAGGCATATGCATACCGGGGAATCCGTCCTGGGCGAGGCGGATCTGTCGTTGATCCACGCAATGCAGGTCGCTCCGCGTGCCAGCTGGACCCAGCTCTCGGCCGTCCTCGGGTCGAGCCCCGACACGCTCGCCCGGCGCTGGGACCACCTCACCACCGGCGGCTGGGCCTGGAGCTCGCTCATCGTCGCGCGAGGCGGGGACGCCACCCTGTACTCCTGGGTCGAGCTGGAATGCGTCGCGGGCGCCGCCGACGCCACCGCGACCGAGCTCGCGAGCGATCCGTACACCCTGGGCGTCCACCAGGTGACCGGCGAGGCCGATCTGGTGCTGCTCGTGGTCTGCCCGGACCTCTACGCCCTCGACGCCTACCTCGCGGGCCGGGTGCGCCGGCTGCCCGGGGTGCTCCGCTCCCGTACGCAGGTCGTCACCCAGCTGCACAACCGCCCGTACCGGTCACGGATCGAACAGCTCGCCCCGGGACAGGTCCGGCTCCTCGCCGAGGTCACGGGTGGCGAGAAACGGCCGCGCCCGCCGGGCCGCCCGCACCCTCCCCTCACCGAGCTCGACCGGAAGCTGGTCGCGGAGCTCGCGGGGGACGCCCGCCGCAGCGCCGCCGAACTGGCCCGGCAGTGCGACACGAGCGAGTCGACGGTACGGCGCAGGCTCGACGCCCTCATGGCGGCCGGCGCGCTGCACCACCACTGCCTGCCGGCCCCGAGGTTCTCCGGGCGCCCCGTGTGGGCGCTGGTCACGGCCGACATCCCGCCCCTTGAGGTGGCGGCGACGGTGGCGGCGCTCAACCGGCTGCGTCACAGCCGTCTGATCACCTCGGTGACGGGGCCGCACAACCTGGTGCTCGCGATGTGGCTCCGTACGGTCGAGGAGCTGCACGAGGTGACGGCGACGCTCGTACGGGCCGCCCCGACACTGCGGATCACGGGCACCCAGGTCTCGCTGCGGACCCACAAGATCGGGGCGCAGGTCCTCGGCCCGGACGGCCGGCGGACGCACCACATACGGCCCGATCTGCCCTGTGGCCCGTCCCTTTGAGGGCAGACGGGCCGTTCCCCCGGGACGGCGTGCGTGGTCCCATGGCGGCATGGAGTTCGCCGTGTTCGTGACGCTGCCCGGTCTGGTCATCCTGCTCACGGCTCGGACTGCCCTCCAGGCCGGGCTCAGGTCGGGCGGGATGCCTTGATCGAGTACATCAGGGGGGTCCGGGGGCGGTCGGCCGGGAAGCGGTAGTAGCCGTCCTCGTGCCGCTGGAGCGCGCCGTAGCGGGGGACGAGCGAGACGTCGTGCTCGTGGAGCGACTCGATCCGCAGGCCGGCCCGGGCGATCGCCGTGACGACCTCGCCGATCGGGTGCACCCACTCCACGCTGCGGTTGTGGACGGTCTCGGCGTCGATCTCGGCGTACGTGCCCGGGGTGGTGCCCACCCACGGCTCGCGGACGAAGTAGTCGTGGACGATCCGGCTTCCGGTCTCGTCGTCGAGGGAGTCGGCGACCGGGTGGAACTCGGCCACGTAGAGGAAGCCGCCCGGGGCGACGAGCGAGGCGGCGGTCTCCGCCCAGCGCTCGATGTCGGGCAGCCAGCAGAGCGCCCCGGTGCCCGTGTAGACGATGTCGTACGTGCTGTCCGGGACGGCCTCGGCGGCGTCGTACACGTCGGCGGCGACGAAGGCGGCGCGGTCCTGCGAGAAGCCGAGGTCGGCCGCGAGCGAGCGGGCCGTGTCGACGGCCGGCTCGGAGAAGTCCAGGCCGACGACGTGCGCGGCGCCGTGCCGGGCCCAGGAGAGCGTGTCGAGCCCGATGTGGCACTGGAGGTGCAGCAGGGAGCGACCGGTGACGTCGCCGACCTCCGCGAGCTCGAAGTCCCGCAGGGCGTCCTTGCCCGCCCGGAAGGATTCGAGGTCGTAGTAGGCGCTGGCGGCGTGGATCGGCACGCGCTCGTCCCAGCGTGCGCGGTTGGCCTCGTGCCAGTCCTCGGGCGTCGGAGAGTACATGGGCGCGAGGTTATCCACAGGTTGCGGGCGACGCGACCGGATTGTCCGCCGCTCGGAGCATGATGGGTGCCATGACTGAGAGCAAGGACTTCCCCCAGACCCCGGCTTCGGAGCGGACCCCCGTGTGGGAGCAGCGGTTCCGCGCGCCGCGCGTCTCCCTGCCCGAGTGGGCCGAGGAGGCCCCGGACCGTTCGCTGTTCGTCTCCAACGCCACGGGGACGTACGAGCTGTACGCCTGGGACCGGGCAAGCGGTGAGCAGCGGCAGGTCACGGACCGGCCGAACGGGACGACGGACGGCACGCTCTCCCCGGACGGCGCCTGGATCTGGTGGTTCGCCGACACCGACGGTGACGAGTTCGGGGTGTGGATGCGCCAGCCGTTCGGGGGCGGCGCGGACGAGCCCGCCGTGCCCGGCCTCGACGCCTCCTATCCGGGCGGCCTCGCCATCGGCCGGGAGGGCACGCTGGTGATCGGCCGCTCCACGGACGAGGACGGGTCGACGGTCCATCTCGTACGCCCGGGGGCCGGCGCCCCGGTCGAGATCTACCGGCACCGGGAGTCGGCCGGGGTCGGCGACCTCTCCCACGACGGTTCGCTGATCGCGATCGAGCACACCGAGCACGGCGACGCGATGCACTCGGCGCTGCGCGTGCTGCGCGCCGCCGACGCGAGCGTGCTGGCCGAGCTCGACGACACCAAGGGCGGCACGGAGGAGCTCGGGCTCGCGGTCCTCGGCTTCGCCCCGCTGGCGGGCGACTCCCGGCTGCTCGTCGCGCACCAGCGGCGCGGCCGCTGGGAGCCGATGCTCTGGGACGTGACGGCCGGCACCGAGACCGATCTGCGGCTCGACCTGCCGGGCGACGTGTCGGCGGAGTGGTATCCGGACGGCTCCGGGCTGCTGATCGTGCACAGCTTCGAGGCCCGCAGCGAGCTCTTCCGGTACGAGATCGCCACGCGCGCCCTGGTCAGGGTGGAGACCCCGGCCGGTTCCGTGTCGAGCGCGACGGCCCGGCCCGACGGCAGCGTCGAGTACCTGTGGTCCTCGGCCGCCGAGCCGCCGGTGGTGCGCTCCACGGACGGCGGGATCGTCCTCGACCCGCCCGGCCCCAAGGCGCCACCGTCGGTGCCGGTGGAGGACGTGTGGGTGGACGGGCCCGGCGGCCGGGTCCACGCGCTCGTGCAGCGTCCCGCGGAGGGCGAGGGGCCGTTCCCCACGGTCTTCGAAGTGCACGGCGGTCCCGCCTGGCATGACAGCGACGCCTTCGCCTCGGGCCCGGCGGCCTGGGTGGACCACGGCTACGCGGTGGTGCGGGTCAACTACCGGGGCTCGACGGGGTACGGCCGGGAGTGGACGGACGCGCTCAAGCACCGGGTCGGGCTGATCGAGCTGGAGGACGTCGAGGCGGTCCGCGAGTGGGCGGTGGCGAGCGGTCTCGCCGACCCGGCGCGCCTGGTCCTCTCCGGCGGCTCGTGGGGCGGCTACCTCACGCTCCTCGGGCTCGGCACGCGGCCGGACGCCTGGGCGGTCGGTCTCGCCGCGGTCCCGGTCGCGGACTACGTCACGGCGTACGAAGACGAGATGGAGGCCCTGAAGGCGCTGGACCGGACGCTGCTCGGCGGCTCGCCCGAGGAGGTGCCCGAGCGGTACGCGGCCTCGTCTCCGCTGACGTACGTGGACGCGGTGAAGGCCCCGGTGCACATCTCGGCCGGCGTCAACGACCCGCGCTGCCCGATCCGGCAGATCGACAACTACGTGGACCGGCTCGCGGCGCGGGGCGCGGTCCACGAGGTGTACCGGTACGACGCGGGCCACGGTTCGCTCGTGGTGGAGGAGCGGATCAAGCAGGTCGCCCTGGACCTGGCCTTCGCCGCCAAGCACCTGGGGGGTGACGCGCCGGGCGCGGCCTGATCGGCACGTCGCGCCCAGGGGACCCGGGCGACGGAGGGCCGAGCCCGCTTGCGTACCGTGGGGGTGTGTACCGGTTCCTGAGAACGCCCCGCTGGTGGGGGATCAACGTCTTCGTCCTGCTGGCGATCCCGTTCTGCGTGTTCATGGGGACCTGGCAGCTGGGCAAGTTCGAGGATCGCGTCGACTCCCACCAGGAGGCCGAGCGGCTGCCCGTCCCCGGCTCGCTGAAGGCGGCCCCGCTGGACACGCTCCTGCCGGTGGACAAGGAGACCTCGGGGCGGCCCGCCGAGGCGCGCGGCCGGTTCGGGGAGCAGTTCCTCGTCCCCGAGCGTGACCTGGACGGCCGGACCGGTGCGTACGTCCTCACGCTGCTGAAGACGGACGGCGGACGCTCGCTTCCGGTGGTCCGGGGCTGGCTCCCCACGGGCGCGAAGGCCCCGGCCCCGCCGTCCGGCGAGGTCACGGTGACGGGCGCGCTCCAGGCCTCGGAGAACCCGGGGACGAAGGGTGTCCACAGCGCGGGCGGCCTCCCCGAGGGCCAGCTCGGCATGATCAGCGCGGCGGCCCTGGTGAACGTGGTCACCGACGACGTCTACGACGCCTGGATCACCCTCACCGACTCCCCCGCCGGTCTCACGCCGGTCCCGGCGACGGCCGCCGCGGGGACGAGCCTGGACGTGAAGGCCTTCCAGAACCTCGGCTACACGGCGGAGTGGTTCGTCTTCGCCGGCTTCGTCCTCTTCATGTGGTTCCGCCTCGTGCGCCGCGAGGCGGAGGCCTCCCGCGACGAGGCGCTGGGCCTGTAGGAGACGGGCTCAGGAACCGGCTCAGGAACCGGCTCACGAACCAGCTCAGGAACCGGCTCACGAACCAGCTCAGGAGCCGGCGAGAATACCGGTCCGGTAGATGGTGCCCGCGCAGGCGTTCGCGACGGTCGCCACGCCGACGGGGCCGCCGGGCTCCGCCGTGTGGCTGACCGAGACGCTGCCGTCCGCGGGACCGCCGTCCTCCCGGAGGAGCTGCGGCTCCGTGCCGCCTTCGGCGCCCGTGCCGGTACCCGTCCCCGTGCCGGGGTCCTGGGTGGTCGGCGCCGTCGTCGCCGGCTCCGTGGTCGGCGGCACGGTGGGCGGCTCCGTGGTCGGCGGCGCGGTGGGCGGCTCGGTCGTCGCCGGCGCGGTGGGCGGCTCGGTCGTCGGGGTCCCGGACGTCGGGCAGGTCTCGCTCGGCACCCAGACGAACCTCACCTCGTACGAGCCGCTGGGCTTGAGGAGGAGCGCGGACGCCTCCTGCGCGGGATCGGGCAGTCCGCTGCCGTCCCCCGCGGTGTGCCGGACGACCGAGATCCGGCCCGGGTCGGCGGCGCCCCGCGCCTCGAAGCTGACGATGCCGCTGCCGTCCACGACGCAGCTCGTCCCGGAGACGTTGGCGACGCGGAACGTGCCGTACACGTTCCCCGAACCGTCCGGACCGCCCGTCTGGGTCGCGCTGACACCGAGCTGACCGGCGCGGCACCGCGGCGCGTCGCCGGGCACCGGGTTCTCCGAGACCCGCGGCCCGCCGGTGCCGGTGCCGGTGCCCGGCTGCTGCGGCTTGCCGGTGGCTCCGTCGACCGCGCCCTGGCTCGGGGACACCTGGCCAGCCGGGGCCTTGGTGGTCTTGCCTCCCTCGACGCCCGTCTCGGCTCCGGTGCCGCCCTGGGCGTCCTCGCCGTGGCCCGCGTTCACGGGGTTGGCGGCGGTGACCCCGCCCGAGTTCGCGACATGCACGAAGGCGGGCACGGCCGTCCCGATGAGGACGGCGGCAGCGGCGGCGCCGACGACGGCCTGCCGCTTGCGGGCGCGCCTCGCGGGCACGGCGCGGCGCAGCTGGTCCAGCGAACCGGTGGTGGGCTCCAGGCCCGCCACGGCGCCCTGGAGCAGCCGCCGCAGCGCGAGCTCGTCATCCGGACCGCCCCCGAGGGCGTTGCCCAGACCGCCACCGAGGCCGCCGCCGAAAAGGCCACCGCCCACGGTGCCGTTCTCGGAGCCGCCCACGGAGTCCGGCTCCGCGCCCCGCTCGGAATCGGGCTCGGAATCCGGCTCGGAACCAGGCTCGATGTTCAGCATCCGTCGTCCACTCAGGTCGTCACGTTCATCACGGGCGTCGGCCTCGGCACCAGCGGCGGTCTCGGCGTCGGCACCGGCGGCAGGCTCGGCGGCGCGCTCGGCGTCAGCACCGGCAGCACGCTCAGGCTCGGCGCCGGCGGCGCGCTCGGCGGCGCGGGGCTCGTTCTCCTCGTGGCTCATGCGTTCGCCTCCATCGCGACGCGCAGCGCCGCGATGCCCCGCGAACCGTACGCCTTCACCGAACCCAGCGATATCCCGAGCGTCTCGGCGACCTGGGCCTCCGTCATGTCCGCGAAGTACCGCAGGACGAGCACCTCGCGCTGCCGCCGCTGCAGCCCCTTCATCGCCTTGATGAGGTCGTCCCGCTCCAGCTGGTCGTACGCCCCCTCCTCCGCGCTGGCCATGTCCGGCATCGGCTTGGACAGCAGCTTGAGGCCGAGGATGCGGCGGCGCAGCGCGGACCGGGAGAGGTTCACGACGGTCTGGCGGAGGTAGGCGAGCGTCTTCTCGGGCTCGCGCACCCGCTTGCGGGCCGAGTGGACGCGGATGAACGCCTCCTGGACGACGTCCTCGCAGGAGGCCGTGTCGTCGAGGAGGAGCGCCGCGAGGCCGAGCAGCGACCGGTAGTGGGCGCGGTAGGTCTCGGTCAGGTGGTCGACGGTGGTGCCGGCGGCCATGGCCCCTTCAGCGCTCGTACGGGGAGACGGGATGCCGTCCATCGTGCTCGTGCGGGATCCGGCGGGCACAGGGGAGATCACCGGCATCCCACCGAGCCCGCGCTGACGCCCGAAGGGGCGGATCTCCGGGCCGCGTACGGGCATGACGGCGGTGCTCCGCACGGGGAGCACCACTGTGCCCGCGCCGCGCAGCGGAGCGATGGTCGCGATGTCGAGTACCTCTGCCACGCCTGTTGGACACGTCTCCCCCTGTCAGGGTTGTACGCGTACGCCACCGAATTCGATGGTGACCCGTTTGTCCTCATGCGTAACCGTTCTCCCCCGATGCCCCGCTTTCGCAGCGTGTTCCGCGCCCGACGGCCATGAGTGAACGCAGAGACGCGCCCCACGCAACTCGTGGTTGCAACATGGGGAAAGAGCATCGTCGAACACGGAATCACCGCAGTTCAAGGGGTTTCTGACGCCTTTTTGCTCACAACGCTTTCACAGATGCCACAAACCTGCGACAACCGATTCCGCGATCTGCAGCGCGTTCAGCGCCGCGCCCTTGCGGAGGTTGTCGGCGCAGACGAAGAAGTCCAGCGCGCGCTCGTCGTCCATGGACCGCCGCACCCGTCCGACCCAGGCGGGATCGGTGCCGACGACGTCGGCCGGGGTGGGGAAGTCGCCCGCACCGGGATCGTCGTACAGCACGACCCCCGGCGAGGTCGCCAGGACCTCGTGCGCGCGGCCGACCGTGACGGGGTGCTCGAACCGCGCGTGGACGGAGACGGAGTGGCCGCTGACGACGGGCACGCGCAGACAGGTGGCGGCGATCCGCAGTCCGGGCAGCCCGAGGACCCTGCGGGTCTCGTCACGGACGCGCTCCTCCTCGGAGGAGGCGCCGTCCTCGCCGACCGTGCCGGACCAGGGCAGGACGTTGAGCGCGAGGGGTCCGGGGAAGGGGCCGTCGTCGCCGACGGCGCGGCGCACGTCGCCGGGGTGCGTGCCGAGCTCGCCGCCGGCCACCAGGCCGAGTTGCGCGCGGAGCGCGTCGACGCCCGCCTGCCCGGCGCCGGCACCGCTCGCCGCCTGCTGGGCGGTGACGACCAGTTCGGTGACCCCGGACTCCGCGTGCAGGGCGCCCACGGCGGCGATCAGCGCGAGGGTGGTGCAGCCGGGGCTCGCGACGATGCCCCGGGGGCGTACGCGCGCCGCGTGCGGATTGACCTCGGGGACGACGAGCGGCACGTCCGGGTCGCCCCGGAAGGCCGTGGAGGTGTCCACGACGACCGCGCCCTTGGCGACGGCGACGGGCGCCCACCGGGCCGCAACCGCCTCGGGCACGAGGAAGAGCGCCAGGTCGACGCCGTCCAGGACGTCCTCGGAGTCCTCGCCGAGCGCGAGGATCTCGCACTCGACCCCGCGGACGGCGGCCTTGGATCCGACCGCCGTCCCCGGGCCCGTGAGGTCGAGCAGGCGTATCTCGCCCCAGACGTCCGCGTGGTGCGTGAGCAGCTGGAGCATCACCGAGCCGACGGCTCCGGTCGCACCGACGACCGCGAGCGTCGGCTTCGGCGTCATCGGCCGGAGCCTCCATAGACGACGGCCTCGTCCGAGTCGCTGTCCAGTCCGAAGGCGGAGTGGACGGCGCGCACGGCCTCGTTGACGTCGTCGACACGGGTGACGACCGAGATGCGGATCTCGGAGGTCGAGATGAGCTCGATGTTCACACCCGCGTCGGAAAGCGCCTTGAAGAAGTCCGCGGTGACACCCGGGTTGGTCTTCATACCGGCGCCGACCAGGGAGATCTTGCCGATCTGGTCGTCATAGCGGAGCGAGTCGAAGCCGATCGCGCCCTTCGCCTTCTCCAGGGCGTCGATGGCCTTGTGGCCCTCGGCCTTGGGGAGGGTGAAGGAGATGTCCGTCAGACCGGTGGAGGCGGCGGACACGTTCTGCACGATCATGTCGATGTTGATCTCGGCGTCCGCGACGGCACGGAAGATCGCCGCGGCCTCGCCCGGCTTGTCCGGCACGCCGACGACGGTGATCTTCGCCTCGGAGGTGTCGTGGGCGACGCCCGAGATGATGGCCTGCTCCACCTTGCGGTCCCCTTGCGGCTCGTTGCTGACCCACGTGCCCTGCAGCCCCGAGAAGGACGAGCGGACGTGGATCGGGATGTTGTAGCGACGCGCGTACTCGACGCACCGGTGCAGCAGCACCTTGGAGCCGGAGGCGGCGAGCTCCAGCATGTCCTCGAAGGAGATCCAGTCGATCTTCTTCGCCTTCTTCACGACGCGCGGGTCGGCCGTGAACACACCGTCGACGTCGGTGTAGATCTCGCAGACCTCGGCGTCGAGTGCGGCGGCGAGCGCCACGGCCGTGGTGTCGGAACCGCCACGGCCCAGCGTGGTGATGTCCTTCTTGTCCTGGGACACACCCTGGAAGCCGGCGACGATGGCGATGTTGCCCTCGTCGAGGGCGGTACGGATACGGCCCGGCGTGACATCGATGATGCGCGCTTTGTTGTGGACCGAGTCGGTGATGACACCTGCCTGGCTGCCCGTGAACGACTGGGCCTCGTGGCCCAGGTTTTTGATCGCCATGGCCAGCAGGGCCATGGAGATCCGCTCTCCGGCGGTCAGCAGCATGTCGAACTCGCGCCCGGCAGGGATCGGGGATACCTGCTCGGCGAGATCGATCAGCTCGTCCGTCGTGTCGCCCATCGCGGAAACCACGACGACCACCTGGTGGCCGTTCTTCTTGGCATCCACGATCCGCTTGGCGACGCGCTTGATGCCTTCGGCATCGGCAACGGAGGAGCCTCCGTACTTCTGCACGACAAGGCCCACGTGCGCTCCTCGCTCAGTGTGTGCCGCAGCCGGCGCTGCGATCGGCTCAGTCTAACGAGGGACCCGGAAACACCAGGGTGATATCGGATGGTGAGACGCGCCGCTCAGGGAGTGATCACTCGGCCTCCGCCTCCGCGAAAGCCTCCGCCCCCGCGAGGGCATCCACCACGAGGAGCGTGTGCGGGTGGTTCTCACCGAGGACGCGTACGCAGACGGGCAGCAGCTTCTCGAAGTCGGCCCGGGCCCGCTCGGTCTGCCCGGCGGCCCCGTACAGACCGGCCAGGCTGATCCGCGCCACCAGGGTCTCCAGTTGGTCCTCACCGAGTGCGATCGACAGCTGGGCCGCGCCGTGCGCGCCCGCCGCGATGGCGTCGAAGGTCCGGCGCGCGGACCGGTAGATCCCGGAGAGTTCGACGAACGCCGCCGACGTCTCCGGGTCCCCGTCGCCCAGGAAGCGGATCATGTCCGCGATGACGCCCTCGTGGAGGACGACCGCCTCGTCGACGAGACCGGCCCGCTCGTGGGCCTGCGCGAGGCTTCGCCGCGCCAGGAACACGACCCGGTCGTGGGCCCCGTACACCTCGGTCATGCTCCGCACCACCTGGGCCGCGAGGTCGATCGCCTCCGCTCCGCGTCCCGCCTCCGCGAGGATCATGATCATCGCGCCGCGCACCCCGACGCTGTAGGGATGCTCCGGGCCGTGCAGCCTCTCGGCGCCGGCCAGCGCCCGTTCCTGGACGGCGACCGCTTCCTCGGGCAGTCCGTTGAGCGCCAGGTACAGGCCCGTCGCCACCAGCGTCCCGAGCAGCGGCTGGTCGTCCTCCCCCGGAGGGGAGAACCGCAGGTACGCCTCGATGTGCGGCAGGAGGCCGCGCCACGTCTCCCAGTGCGCCGGATCCATGCTGTCCGGCGGCGCGGCGGCACCGACCGCCGTCTCCGCCGCCACCCGCGCCCTCGCGATCAGCCCCGGCTCCCGGTGCGGATCCTCCGGGTCCGGCCGCCGGGCGACCGCCTGCACCAGCCGGTGTACGGAGACCGACCCGTCCTCGTGGAGCGTGACCATGCTGTGCGCGGCCAGCTCGCCGAGCGCCTCGCGCGCTTCGGGCGTCGACGGCAGGAGCAGCGGGGGAATGCGGTCCGGCGCGAACCAGGCGAGCAGCCGCAGCAGCTCCCCCGCGTGCGGGTCGGAGGCGTCGAGCCGGTCGAGCGTGACGCGCAGGGTCCGGGCGACGGCCTCCTCCGCGTTGCCGGGGCCGCCGCGCCGGCCCAGCTCCGCCAGGTACGCGAGCGGGGGCGTGGCCGTGCGGCCGCAGTACGCGGCGGCGATCTCGACGGCCAGCGGCAGCTGCCCGAGGGTCTGGCAGAGCCGTTCGGCGCCGGTGGTGTCGCGGGGGCCGGCGTGGGTGGCGACCCGGGTGAACAGCTCGACGGCGTCGGCGGCGGGCAGGACGGGCAGGGTGAGGACGCGGCCGATGCCGTACCAGGCGTCCGTCGTCCGGCTGGTGACGACGATCCGTCCCCGGCCGCCGGTCCTGGCCAGCAGGCCCGCCACATCGCCCGGCTCGGTGACGTTGTCGAGGACCAGCAGCCAGCCGTCGTGCGCCGACAGCCACTGCAACGCCCGCTCGCGCAGGGCCTCTTGCGGGAGTACGTCGATCAGCGCGGGCTGCATCGCGGCGGCGAGGGCCGCGAGCCCCGCGTCCACGTCGGCGCGGCTCTCGGCGGTGATCCACCACACGGGGTTACGGTGCGCCGCCTGCCGCAGGGCCCAGCGGGCGGCGAGCGAGGACTTGCCGACCCCGCCGAGGCCGCAGATCACGACGGTCTCGGCCTCGCGGTCGAGCAGGTCGCCCTCCTCGTCGCGCCCCACGAAGTGGGCGGCCTTGCGGGGCACGCTGACGAGCCCGGGCGGACAGACCGCGGGCCCGAGGGCCTCCGGCGGCAGCGCGGTCACCCGGTCGCCGGTGTGCACCCACCCGATGTCCCCACCGGCCGCGACGGCCCGCTCCCCGGAAGCGGAGACGCCCCCGCTCACGCGTCGCCGGTCGATACGGACCCGATGTCGCCGCCCGCGGCGACGGACCGGTCACCGGAGGCGGTGACGGGGCCTGACGCGGTGACGGGGCCCGACGCGGGAGCGGGCCCCGAGGCGGTGGCCCCGCCGGCCGGCATGGCGGGCGGCACGGGCGGCGCCTGCACCCCGTCGCCGGTGACCACGACCCCGATGCTCCCGCCGGCGGCGACCGATCGGGCGCCGGAGGCCTCCACGGGAGCCTGGCCCCGGCTCCCGAACTGCGCCCAGAGGGAGAGTCCGAGCCCGGCGAGGGCGAGCACGGCTCCGGCGACGCTGGCGATCTGATCGGCCTTGCCGAGGTCGGCGACGGCGACGAGGAGGAGGGCGACGAGGCCGACTCCGGCGACGCCGATTCCACTCCGGAGGAGCGCCTTCGAGGGGGTTGTTGCTGCCATGGGTCCATGATGACGGCGTCAGTCACCCAAGGACAGTTTTCCCTCTGCGAGTTGCCGAATGATGTGCGTCAACTCACCTTCTCCCAGCACGGCTTGGAGTTGCCCCAGGAGTCTCCGGGCCAGCGCCCGAGCGCGGTCGAACTCTCCGACCTTCACCAGGACGACGGCGACGAAGGAGCGGGCGTCGAGGGTGTGCGGATGCGTGTCGCCGAACCGCGCCCGAACCTCGTCGGCCGCCGCCTCGGCGAGCGCGAGGGCCTGTACGGGCCTGCCCGTCTCCGCCAGCGCGATGATGAACTGCCGCTCGATGGCGTCCACCACGTCGTGTCCGTTCGGCAGGACCGCCGCGGCCCGGGCGTAGAGCCGCTCCAGCTCCGGACAGCCGGTGCCGGGGTCGGGATCCGCGACGATCAGGGCGAGCCGGGCGGCCAGGGTCTCCGGAGCGTCCGGCCCCAGCGCCCGGCTCGACCGGTCGACGTTCTCCCTCAGCATCGCCTCGGCCGGGCACGGGGCCGAGGGCAGGAGCGCCTCCGCCAGCTTCCCCCGGGCGGTGATCGTGCGGGGGTCGTCAGGGCCGTACAGCCGGATGTGGAGCGCGAGATGTTCCTCGAACAGCCCGATCGCCGTCGAGGAGCCCTCGTGGAAGTGGAGTGACTGCGTCACGAAGCCCGACATGCGCAGACAGCGTTCGTCCTCCTCCCCGTACAGGCGCGTGTAGCTGGTGAGCGCCCGCGCGGCGAGGAAGACAGCGCGCCTGTCGGTCCCCAGCTCGAACACCAGGCCGGCCCACTCGAAGAGCATGGCCCAGGTGGCGTCGTCCCCCTCCGGGTCCGTGAGCCGGGCGAATTCCTCGGCCTGGGCCGCGACCGTCCGCCACACGGCAGGGTTCGCCACCACCTCGTCCAGTGACGACCCACCGAGCGACCCCGCCACCAACAACGCCCCCGCCGCCTCCCGCCCCTCGCCCCCGTCCCCCGCCCGGACCACCGCCTGCACCAGTCTGTGCACCCCGATGGCGGCGCCGTCCAGCGTGATCATGCTGTGCGCCCGCAGCCGCCGCACCGCCTCCGTCACCTCCAGGGGCGTCCCCAAGGGGTCCAGGAGCCGCCTCGGGATGCCCTCCGGGGCCCACCAGGCGAGGACGCCCAGGATCCAGCCGGCCAGCGGGGTGTCTTGGAGGCGGTCCAGCGTCACCTGCCAGACCCGCGCCACCGTCCGCCCCTCCTCGCCGCCCTCCGCCGGCGCCGCGAACATCTCCCCCGGGTACGCGGCCAGCAGGTCCAGGTACGCCCGCGGGGTGATGACCGCCTCCGCGCAGTACGCCGCCGCCTGCTTCAGCGCCAGGGGCAGGTATCCCAACTCCGCGCAGAGCGCGTCGAGTCCGTCATCGGCGCCGGCGTCCGCCTCGCACACCCCCGCGAAGAGCTCCGCCGCCTCCCCCGGTCCCAGGACGTCCAGGACCACCGTCCGTCCGATGTCCTGCCAGCCGCTCGCCCGTCGCGAGGTGACGACGATCCGGCCGCGTCCCACCCGTGCGAGCAGGGGGCGCAGGTCGGCCGGGGCGGCGACGTTGTCGAGGACGAGGAGCCAGTCGTCGTGGGTGGCCAGCCACTGCAACGCCCGCTCGCGCAGGGCGTCTTCGGGCAGGACGCCCACGACGCCCGGCTGCATGGCCCGGGCCAGGTCGGCGAGGCCCGCGTCGAGTTCGGCGGGCGTCTCGGCCGTGATCCACCAGACGACGGCGTGATCGGCCGTCCGGTCCGCGGCCCACCGGGCCGCGAGGGTCGACTTGCCGATGCCGCCGAGTCCGCAGATGACCTGGAGGTCCGAACCCTCGTCCAGCAGGGCCAGTTCGCGGGTGCGGCCCACGAACAGCCGCGTGGGCTCCGGGAGATGGACCAGTCCGGCCGCCGACGCGACGGTGAGCGCCTCCGTCGGCAGCACGGTCACGCGGTCGCCGGTGTGCACCCACCCGATGTCCCCGCCCGCCGCGACCGACCGTTCCCCCGACGCGTCCGCCGTCCCTGCCATCGGGCCATGATGGCAGGGGACCGGCCCGAGCGGTGTGCCGGTTCTACTTCCTGAGCGACCGCAGGCCCAGCGGTGCCGCGATCTCCTCCAGCATCACGCGCCCCGCCGCCTCCGCGAGTTCCTCCTCCGCCAGGTCCTCGTCCGTGTCGAGGCCGTCGAGCTCGGCCAGGGGCTGGTCGAGGCGGACGTGGGCCACGAGGGACTGGAGCGCGCGGAGGGTGGCCGAGGCCGTGGGGCCCCAGTTGGAGAAGTACGAGAACTGCCACCACCACAGCGCCTCGCTGGTGCGGCCCGCGCGGAAGTGGGCGAGGCCGTGCCGGAGGTCGGTGACGATGTCGGCGAGGTTGTCGGAGATCCGGGCCGGCACCGGCGCCTTGCGCGGCTCGTACGGGTCGAAGACCTCCGAGAAGACGTCCACCGGTTCCAGCATCACGGCGAACCGCTCGCGCAGGTCGTCGACGTCCGGCTCCGGGCCCGTGTCCGGCTCGTACCGCTCGTCCGGGACGATGTCCTCGTGCGCGCCCAGCCGGCCGCCGGCGAGCAGGAGCTGGGAGATCTCCAGGAGCAGGAAGGGCACCGCGCTGTCCGGCTCGTCGCCCTTGGCGACCTCGGTGGTCGCGACGATGAAGCTCTCGATCGAATCGGAGATCTGGACCGCGAAGTCGTCCGGGTCCTGCGTGACGGAGTGCAGTGTGGCGTCAGACATCGAGGAGCCTCCCTGAGAGCGCGCCGGCCCTGTCGTCATACATCTAGCAGCCTCCGTCCCTCGAAGGCACGGCCGAGGGTCACCTCGTCGGCGTACTCCAGGTCGCCGCCGACCGGGAGCCCGCTCGCGAGCCGGGTGACCTTCAGCCCCATGGGCTTGATCATCCGCGCCAGGTACGTCGCGGTGGCCTCGCCCTCCAGGTTCGGGTCGGTGGCGAGGATCAGTTCGGTGACCGCACCGTCCGCGAGCCGGGCGAGGAGCTCACGGATGCGCAGGTCGTCCGGGCCGACGCCCTCGATCGGGCTGATCGCACCGCCGAGGACGTGGTACCGCCCCCGGAACTCTCGCGTCCGCTCGATCGCGACGACGTCCTTCGGCTCCTCGACCACGCAGATGACGGTCAGGTCGCGCCGCGGGTCTCGGCAGATGTTGCACTGCTCCTGCTGGGCGACGTTGCCGCAGACCGCGCAGAACCGGACCTTCTCCTTGACCTCCAGGAGCGCGTGCGCCAGCCGCCGAACGTCGGTGGGCTCCGCCTGGAGGATGTGGAAGGCGATCCGCTGCGCGCTCTTGGGACCGACGCCGGGCAGCCTGCCCAGTTCGTCGATGAGGTCCTGAACCACGCCTTCGTACAACGGAACGCCCTTCTCAGAGGTGCTTGATTCTTACGGTAGTGGCTGGAAGTGCACCTTTGAAGGTGTACGGGTCAGAAGCCCAGACCCGGCATGCCGCCGATGCCCTGCGCCAGCGGGCCCAGCTTCGCCTGCTGGAGCTGCTGCGCGTTCTCGCCGGCGGCCTGCACGGCGGCGACGACCAGGTCGGCCAGCGTCTCCGTGTCGTCCGGGTCGACCGCCTTGGGGTCGATCACGAGGCCGCGCAGCTCGCCGGAGCCGGTGACGGTCGCCTTGACCAGGCCACCGCCCGCCTGGCCCTCGACCTCGGTCGCGGCCAGTTCCTCCTGGGCGCGGGCGAGGTCCTGCTGCATCTTCTGGGCCTGCTGGAGAAGCTGCTGCATGTTGGGCTGGCCACCACCGGGAATCACGGTCACTCCTGAGGTTCGGTACGTCCGTATGTCGGGTACGCCCGAGCCTACGTGGTCGCCGCCCGCCCTGCCTCCATCACTCTTTCGGGTGAGAAACTGCGGGCTTCTCTACCTGATCAACACCCTCTTGCGGGCGGAAATCCCGGGATTCCGGGCCCGCCGCCCACCATTCGGCGGTAGGAAGGGCAGGCACCACGTGCACCGCACGTCACAGAAGGACACGCGCGCTGAGCTGAACAGAGGAGTCCCCCGGTGAGCCAGCAGCCGGACATGCAGCCGCCGGGTCAGTCCGGGGGGAACGGAGAGAACGGAGAGAACGGGGCGAACGGGGAGAACGGGGAGAACCGGGAAGACGCAGAGCGGCCGGACCGCGATCTCACCGGTACGCCGTTCCCCCTGGGCGACTGGGGCGAGCCCGCCGAGCGGCTCGACGAGCTGTACCGCTGGGCCGAGGCCCATGCCCTGCGCACGGCGGAGTGGTACCTCTCCGACCGGGTCCGGAAGCGCCGCAGCGCCAGGATCCTGCGGGTGGGCACCGCCGTCGGCGTGATCGCGGGTGCCGCGCTGCCGCTCCTGGACGTGACCGGGGCGGCCGACGGCGCGGCCGGCTGGGGCTATCTGTCGCTGCTGCTCGGCGCGGCCTGCGTGGCCTGCGACCGGTACTTCGGGCTGACGTCCGGCTGGATGAGGGACGTGGCGACGGCACAGGCCGTGCAGCGCCGTCTCCAGGCCCTGCAGTTCGACTGGGCCTCGGAGAGCGTCCGGGAGGTCCTGGGCCCCACGGAGGGCACGGCCAGCGAGGCGGCCGAGCGATGTCTGGGCGTGCTGCGCCGCTTCTCGGAGGACGTGACCGAGCTCGTGCGGGCGGAGACGGCGGACTGGATGGTCGAGTTCCGCTCGGGTCCCGCGCCGCTCATGCTCCAGTCGGCGGGCGTGGTGCACCAGCGCACGGAGAGCGTCCACCCGTCGGGCCGCTTCCCGCTGCCGCCGGGCACCCGTCCGAACATGCCGCGCCAGCGGCCCCCCGAGGCGCGCTGAGGCCCGCTGAGGTCTACGGAAGCAGACCGGGCCCCTCCGGAGCGTCTCCGGAGGGGGCGGGCCGCCCGTCTCAGCTCAGGATGATCATCGAGCCCTGTGCCAGGCTCCGGGTCGCCGCCGCGTGCAGCCCCAGCCACACGTGACGCTCCCGCGCGAAGGGGCTGTCGTCGTGCGGGATCGGTCCGGCCGGCTCCTCCAGCGAGGTCGGCCGCTCCGGCGGCACCGGGGTCGCCGGCGGGTTCATCGGGTCGATGCCGATCGCGGGCGCCACGAACTCGAGCTCCCGCAGCAGCCCGTACGAGGAGCCGAGCGGGCCGCCCCGCTCCAGGAGCTCGTCGGTGGAGAGCGGCGCCGGGAAGTCGACGGGCACGTACGAGCCCGCGTGGTCGTAGTGCCAGACCAGGTGCGACTGCTGCGCGGTCGCCTCGAACATCTCCAGGAGCTGTTCGTAGTCCCCGCCGAGCTCGCCGACCGGTTCGACCGGCAGCCCGCACACCTGGAGGAGGTACGCGCGGCGCAGGAAGTGCAGGGCCTCGTAGTCGAAGCCCGCGATCGGGGCGACGTCGCCGGAGAGCCCCGGCATGTACGCGTAGACGGGCACGGTCGGCAGGCCGGACGCGCTCAGCACGGCGTCGTAGACCGCTATCTCTTCGGCGAAGGGGTTGTCGGGGCTGTGGCACAGCAGGTCGACAAGGGGGACCAGCCACAGGTCACAGGCCAAGGGAGGCTCGCTCTCCGTCAGTTGCAGGGACGGCCAGGGTAGTCGGCGGGGCCGACCACGCCCACCCGCTCAGGAACTGCCCCCGGAGCCCCGGCCTCAACCCGAAGGGTTCCCTTCGGAGCCCTCCGCGCACGCGCGGAAGGCCTCAGCGGGCCCGGGCCTCCAGGCGGTCGGCCCACTCCAGCGAGTGGGTGTTGTAGTCGCGTACGACCGCGACGGCCGCCTCGGCGTCGCCGCGCGTGACCGCGTCCACCAGCTCGACGTGTCCGCTCCACAGCCAGCCGAGCATGTCCCGCTCGGAGCGCAGGTAGGGCACGGAGAAGACCCAGGCCTGGACGCGGAGGCGGTGCAGGAAGTCGGCGATGTAGTCGTTGGAGGCGACCAGGCGGGCCAGTTCGCGCCAGTAGCGGATGTCGTAGCCGATGAGGACGTCCAGGTCGCCGCCGCGGGCGGCGCGGGCCGCGGCCTCGCCCCTGCGCCGTACGGAGACGAGCGCGACCCCGACCCCGAGGTCGGGTTCCGTGACCGCCGAGCGGGGCGGCACCATGGCGGCGTCGCGGCGGAAGATGCCGTCGACGACGAGCATCCGGGCCTCGACGATGCGCCGGTAGTCGTCGACCGAGTACTGGTGGACGCGGAAGCCGCGGTGCTGGTCGGAGTCGAGGAGGCCCTGTGCGCAGAGGTCGACGAGGGCTTCCCGTACGGGCGTCGCCGACACCCCGTACTGTTCCGCGATCTGCTTGACCGTGAACTCCTGGCCCGGCTGGAGACGCCCCGCGAGCACCTCGTCACGGAGCGCGTCCGCGATCTGCTGTCGCAGGGTGTTGCGGGTGACAGCTCCGCTCGCGGGCATGTGGTCGGTCCCCTCCGTCCGGCTGCGGACACCCTAGTCCAAACGGAGGGAACCTCCCCGAATCGCCTTTACGCCGCGACTCGATCACATGCTGTACGCACCGCTCACGCGGTGAACTCGTCGGCCACCGACAGCGCCGCGTCCAGGGCCGCCAGGCCCTCCTTGGCCTCCGCCTCGGAGACGTTGCAGGCGGGGACGGCGTGGGTGCGGTTCATGTTGATGAAGGGCCACAGGCCGTTCTTCTTCGCCGCGGCGCCGAGGGCGGCCATCGGCGCGGCGGCCTCGCCCGCGGCGTTGTACGGGACGAGCGGCTCGCGCGTCTCGCGGTTCTTGACGAGCTCCAGCGCCCAGAAGACGCCCATGCCGCGCACCTCGCCGACGGACGGGTGACGCTCGGCGAGTTCGCGCAGGCCGGGGCCGAGGACGGTCTCGCCGATGAGGGCGGCGTTCTCGACGACCTTCTCGTCCTCCATCACCTGGATGGTGGCGACGGCGGCGGCGCAGGCGAGCGGGTGACCGGAGTAGGTCAGTCCGCCCGGGTAGGGGCGCTTGTCGAAGGTCGCGGCGATCTCGGCGTTGATGGCGACGCCGCCGAGGGGCACGTAACCGGAGTTCACGCCCTTGGCGAAGGTCATCAGGTCGGGCACGACGTCGAAGTGCTCGGCGGCGAACCACTGGCCCGTGCGGCCGAAGCCGGCCATGACCTCGTCGAGGACGAAGACGATGCCGTACTTGTCGCAGATCTCGCGGACGCCGGCGAGGTAGCCGGGCGGCGGGGTCATGATGCCGGCGGTGCCGGGCACGGTCTCCAGGATGATCGCGGCGACGGTCGCGGGACCCTCGAAGGCGATCGTGTCCTCCAGGTGCTGGAGGGCCCGCGCGCTCTCCTCCGCCTCGGTGGTGGAGTAGAAGGGCGAGCGGTAGAGGAACGGCGCCCAGAAGTGCACGACACCGGCGGACGCGGTGTCGGAAGGCCAGCGGCGCGGGTCACCGGTCAGGTTGATCGCGGTGGAGGTGGCGCCGTGGTACGAGCGGTAGGCGGAGAGCACCTTCGTGCGGCCGGTGTGCAGCCGGGCCATACGGACGGCGTTCTCGACGGCCTCGGCGCCGCCGTTGGTGAAGAAGATCTTGTCCAGGTCGCCCGGGGTGCGCTCGGCGATGAGGCGTGCGGCCTCGGAGCGGACGTCGATGGCGAAGGCGGGCGCGAAGGTGGTGAGCTTCGCGGCCTGCTCCTGGATCGCGGCGACGACCTTGGGGTGCTGGTAGCCGATGTTGGTGTAGACGAGGCCGCTGGTGAAGTCGAGGTAGCGGTTTCCGTCGTAGTCCCAGAAGTACGAACCCTCGGCGCCGGCGACGGCGAGCGGGTCGATCAGACCCTGGGCGGACCAGGAGTGGAAGACGTGCGCGCGGTCGGCGGCCTTGACGGCCGCGCCGGCCTGCGGATCGGGTGCGGCGGCATGAGGGGTCATGCGCACGAGGGTAAGGAATCGCAGGTGGGGCGGGCCATGGCCATCTTGTCCACCGAGACCGGGCGGGACGCGACACCTTGCTCTGCCGCGCCTCCCCCTCCCCTGCTATTGACAGCAAGCTGTCATCCTGACAGTCTTCTGTCATGGGAACAGAGACTGACACCAAGACCGTTCATCTCGCCGTCTACGACACCCTCGCCGACTGGGAGACGGGCCACGCCACGGCCTGGCTCGCCCGCGCCGGCTACACGATCCGGACCGTCGGCCCGGTCGCCGGTGAGCCCGTCACGACGATCGCCGGGATCCGGATCGTCCCCGACCTCGCGCTCGCCGACCTCCGCCCCGAGGACAGCGCCCTGCTGATCCTTCCGGGCGCGGAGAAGTACGACGAGGGCGACGAGCTCGCCCCCTTCACGGCCGCGGCCCGTGACTTCCTCGACTCCGGTGTGCCGGTCGCCGCGATCTGCGGCGCGACGGCGGGCCTGGCGAAGGAGGGCCTGCTCGACGACCGCCCGCACACGAGCGCGGTCTCCTTCTACCTCGCCGCCACCGGCTACAAGGGCGGGGACCACTACGTCGACGCGGACGCGGTGACGGACGGGGACCTGATCACGGCGGGCCCGACGGAGCCGGTCGCGTTCGCCCGCGAGATCTTCGCCCGGCTCGGCGCGTACGAGGGAAAGCGGGACGCCTGGTACCGCCTGTTCCACGACTCGGACCCGGCGGCCTTCGTCGAACTGAACTCGTGAGCCGCGAGCAGCAGGACGCCCTCTCCCGTACGGCCCTGGGCGTCTTCCGTCTGAACGGCCAGTTCCTCGCCGTCTCGGAGAAGCTGGCCGAGCCGGCGGGCCTGACCGCCGCCTGGTGGCAGGTCCTCGGAGCCGTACTCCGGGAACCCCTCCCGGTCGCCGGGATCGCCCGCGTCATGGGCATCACGCGCCAGAGCGTCCAGCGGATCGCGGACCTGCTCGTCCGGGAGGGCCTGGCGGCGTACGAGCCGAACCCGGCCCACCGCCGCGCCAAGCTCCTCACCCCCACGGAGACGGGCCGCGCGGCGATCGCCCGCATCAACCCGGGCCACGCGGAGCTGGCGGCCCTCCTCATGGACGCGCTGGGCGGCCAGGAGGCCTTCGACGAGACGGTACGGGTGCTGGAGCGGCTGTCGGCGGCGCTGGAGGCGGTCGCGGCCGATCACCAGTAGGTGATCCGCCGGGCGCGCCGGGCTCAGAGCGGGAGATCGTCGGGCAGCACCCGGAACGCCTTGTGGCGCCCGAGCGGACGGACGGCGCGGAAGTCGCGGCGGTCGAGGGTGAGGATCGCGTCCGTGTCGTACTCGGCGGCCAGAGCCACGTTGACAGCATCGGCCAGGTCGAGGTCGAGCGCCCCGTAGCGCAGCCGGACCATCTGGGCGACGCCCAGGCGGTCCTCGGTGATCTCGGGCATGGAGATCCGGCCCCGGCGCATCCAGTGCCGGATGTCGTCCACCGCGCTGAGCGCGGCCTCTCGGCCGAGTTCACGCGTGGCCACATGGTCGAGTTCGGCCAACAGGAGCGGGGACATGACGAGCAACCCCGCGGCCTGGATCGCTTCGTTGGCGACCGCGTTCTCGGGGTGGGTGGAATCAAGGGCGGCCAGCAGCCCGGAGGTGTCGGCCACGACGATGATCACGCAGCGGTCTCCGCTTCCGCGCCCGGCTCACGTCGGACGGCGTCGGCCACGACATCGCGGACCTCGGTCTTGGCCAATGTCCGACCGCGCCCCTCGAACGTGCGTGAGAACAGGGGCTCATCCCAGACCCGGTTGGCCATGGCCGCGAGGTGGATCCCCTGCCGGATGATCTCGGCCTCGCTGACACCGCGCCGCTTGGCGGCCTCCTTGATGATCGCGAGGTCCTCGGGGTCGGCGTACACGTTCGTCCGCTTCATCGACATGTACCAACCCTAGCCTATGTACCAGATTGATGTATGTCCGTCGCCGGCGCCGCGCTTCGTCGCTCAGCACGCAGTCGCCCGAACTGCTACGGGCCCGTCTTTCCCGTGAACGGGAAGATCGGATAGCCGTCCGTGCACGGGCCCCCGGGCGGGTGGTACGGCCACTCCATCCCGACCCGGTACAGCAGGGTCAGGGCGATGGCCGCCGCGAGCGGTGCGAGCCACATGACCGCCCGCCCGCCCCGGAAGGGCCGGCGCCGCAGCGCGAACGGGAGCAGAGACAGCAGCAGTGTCATGCAGACCCAGATGAGCAGCATCAACGCGTTCAGCCCGATGTTGCTGCTCGCGTCGTTCCCGAGCGGGCAGCTCGCCCACGACCGAACGGTCCACGCGGTGCCGCCGTACGTGCCGAGGGCAGCGAGGGCGCCGGCCATCCAGTACCAGCCGCACCCCGGAGCGGAAACGGGCGGCGGCGCGCCTTTCGTCGTCGTCGATCCGCGCATCCCCCGCGCCCTCCCTGAAGCCCGCCGATCAGCGCCTGACGATCCGGTCGAGGACCTCGGCGAGGCGGGCCTTGACCGCCGGGGCGTGGCGGAGGGGCTGCGGCTCGCCGTCGCGGGTCATCCGGACGCCTCGGTCCGCGAGAACGTACAACATGCGGAGCGTGCGCAGGCAGTTGGAGAGGTGGGCGCGCACCGGGACGCCGATGTCGTCCGCGCCGAACTCGGCGGCGATCACGTCGAGCCAGGCCGTCGCGTCGCGCTCGCTCAGGTCCGGGCGCGTGAGGACACGGGCGATCGCCCGCGCCAGCCGGTCGTCCTCCAGCTGGTCCCACACGTGGTCCGTCGGCGCCGTCAGCCGCGCGGCGGCGAGCTCCAGCATCCGCACCGGGTCCACCTCGGCGTGACGCCCCAACACGCCGAGCAGGTCCGCCCCGTGCGCCACCGCGTGGAGCCAGCCGAGCTTCTCGTCGTGACCGCGCAGGTCCTTCTCCGCCGGGTACCAGCGCGCGAACGCGTCCACCCAGCCCGCCCCGAGCTCCCCCTCGCTCACGAGCATGTCGAGCACGAGCGGCGCGAAGGTGCGGGCCTGGATCTCCGGGTCCTCGAAGCGCGCCGCGATCTCGTCGCCGAGCGCGAGCCTCCGGGGCCCGTCGATCACCCCGCGCTCGATCCAGGTCGCGAGGACCGAGTAGGCCGCCCCGTCACGGATCCCCGGGTCGGGATCCGCGAGCGCGCGGGACAGCTCTCCTGTCAGTTCTTCCAGGTCAGAGGCGTCAGGGAGGGCGTAGTCGGCGGCTTCGATGCCGTTCCAGTCGGTCACGGCGGAACCATAAGCACATACCGCCGCCTCCCGCCGAGAATAGAATTTCACCCGTCCCGAGCGCTCGTGTCCGCGTACGCGTACGGGTCCGCGAACAGCTCCGTCACAGCGCTCCGCAGCAGCAGCGTGTGCACGAACCGGTCCGGCGCCGTCGGCGGGAACCGCCAGGCGAGCGGCCAGGTCCTCCCCGTCAACGCGGGCACCGGCACGTAACTCACTTGGGAAGGAGCCGCGTTGAACCGCGTCACCCCGCGCGGCCACGCCCGGTGCGCCGTCGACCCCGGCGGCACGAGGAAGTAGACCCCCTGCCGCCCGTTCGCCTCGATCACGACAGGCCCCGGGTCGCCGCCCGTCAGCACCTCTATCCAGTCCGCGAGCCGTCGACCCTCCGCGCCGTCGACCCGCACCGCGTCGAATTGCACTCCCGCCTTGCGGAGTTGGAATCCGGAACTGGGAATCCAATCCGCGTTTACTTCCCGATTCTCTGCATTCACGAGGACATGTTCCCGCGCCGCCGCTAGCGTTTTCCACGACTGCGGTGGGCGCGTCGGTAACCCCTTGACCTGCACCAACGCACCTTGTGTGCAGTCGAATTCGGCGGGGAGCAGTTGAGACCGGTTGAGACCGGTTGAGTTCGGATGGGGATCGCGATGGCGCGAGAAGAGAACAAGGAATCGGTGGGGCCCGCGGCAAGGATGGCCGCGACGGTGGCGAAGAGAATGCGGGTGAAGAAGGGCCTGACACAGGAACAGCTGGGCGCGCAGATGGGATACACCGGCGCGGCGATCAGCGCGATGGAACGACTCCTGCACGCGGTGAGCGACGAGATGCTGGTCCATCTCGAACGCGTCCTGGGCGGCGGGACGGGCATCTTCGAGGGGATGCGGGAGCTCGTACGGCTGGAGAAACTGCCGGAGCAGTTCCGTGGCTACGCGCCGATCGAGCAGAAGGCGGTGGCGCTGTGGCTGTACGCGAACCACGTGGTGCATGGGCTGTTCCAGACGGAGGCGTATGCGCGAGCGCTGATCGCGGGCGGGCATCCGGAGCCCACTCCGGAGCGGGTCGAGGAGCTGGTCGTCGCCCGGATGGCGCGGAAGGCGTTGTTCGACCGCAAGCAGGTGTGCGAGATCGAGCTGATCCTTGACGAGTCGGTTCTGCGGCGGCCGATCGGGAGCGAGGAGGTCATGCGGGAGCAGTTGGCGTACCTGGCGGAGTGCTCACGGAGGCGGAACGTAAACCTCCAGGTGCTGTCGCTGAATGCCGGTCTGGGCGACGAGTACGCGGCAGACCGAGGCAATCTGACTGTCATCGAGACACCGGCCCACGACCGCGTGACCTACCTGGAGATTCAGGGCGAGAGCCTGTTGATCACCGACCGGGCGAAGGTGAGTGCACACATGCAGCGGTATGCGAAGATCCGGGCACAGGCCCTGGACCCGCGCAGGTCGCTTGGCCTCATCGAGGAGTTGGCGGGAGTACAGAGATGAACGACACCCTGCACTGGTTCAAGTCCAGCTACAGCGACAGCGGCGGCGGTGAGTGCGTCGAGGTCGCCTTCGACTGGCACAAGTCGTCATACAGCGACAGCGGGGGCGGCAACTGCGTAGAAGTCGCCACCTGCGCCCACGCCGTCCACCTTCGGGACTCGAAGGTCAGCGACGGGCCCACGTTCGCCGTGGAGCCCGCCGCCTGGACCACGTTCGTCGCCTGGCAGGACTGACAGCTAGCAGTACAGGTTCGCACCGGCCGGGACGCCCAGGATCTGGGTGAACTGCTGGTACTTGGTGACCCGGCTCTGCACCTGAGCCGGGTTGCCGCCGTTGCACTCCAGCGAGCCGTTGATCGCCCAGATGGTCTGGCCGAAGCCCGCGCCGTTGACCATGGCGTTGTGGGCGGTCATCGTGCCGGGGCCGTTCTGGGTGTTCCAGTACCAGAGGCCCGTCTGCATCGCGACGGCCGGATCCTGCTCGACCCGCCACGGGTTGTTGAGCAGGTCGATGCCGAGGGCGTCACCGGCCGCCTTGTAGTTGAAGTTCCAGGAGAGCTGGATCGGGCCCCGGCCGTAGTACGCGGCCTGGCCGGCCGGGCAGCCGTAGGGCTTGCCCGCGTCGCAGTAGTGCGGGTAGTTCGCGGTGTTCTGCTCGACGATGTAGTAGAGGCCGCCCGTCTCGTGGGAGACGTTCGCGAGGAAGGCCGCGGCCTCCTGCTTCTTCACCGTGTCGCCGCCGGTGGTGGCGAAGGCGGGGTAGGACTTGAGCGCGGCGGTGAGGCCCGCGTACGTGTAGAAGGGGTTCCTGTTCGGGAACATCTGGTTGAACTGGGCCTCGGAGACCACGAATCCGGAGGGGTCCGGGTCCGTGCCGCCGCCGCCCGTGCCGCAGACGCCCTCGTCGCGCCAGACGTCGGAGGAGCCGGGGCGTTCGTTCTGCGTCCACCACTTCGCGTACCAGTTGTGACCGTTGTACGAGGCGGTCATGCCGCCGGTGTAGACGCTGCCCGAGTTCCAGGCACCGACACAGGCGGGGGCCGCGCCGGCGGTCGTGGCGGGGACGAGTACGGCGAGTCCGACCGCCGTACAGAGGGCGGCGATCAGAGTGATCAGCCTTCGCAGCATGGGCTGTCCTTCCGGGTGGGGTCCGGGGTGGGGAAGGACAGCGAAGCGTGATTGGTCTGGACCTGTCAAGGTCTAGACCAGAACTTGCGACAGGAGGGATTCCACTTGCACCTGTGGCACGGGCGACGCTCAACGGGCCTATGACATAGGCCCGTTGAGATCACGAGACGGTGTTCCGACGTGCGGGGTTCTACCGTTCAGCGGAAGTCCTCCGCGTGGTCCACGGCCCACTCGCGGAAGGACCGGGCCGGCGTGCCCGTGATGCGCTCCACCTCGTCGTTGACCGGCTCCGGCTCTTCGATCATCTTCGCCTGGGCCGGGAGCACGGCGTCCACCAGCTCCGCCGGCCAGCCCATGGCCCTCATCTGCGCCGCGGCCTCGTCCAGCGAGACCTCCTCGAACCGCACCGGGCGCCCGATCGCCTCGCCGATCAGGGCCACCTGCCGTTCCTGGGTGACCAGTTCGGGGCCGGTGATCAGGGGGCGGGCGCCGAGCAGGGCGTCGGTCGTCAACGCCCGAACGGCGACCGCGGCCATGTCCGCCTCGTGGATCAGCGGGCGGGCCAGGTTCGCCAGCGGCGCCCGTACCGTACCGGTGGTGCGGATCTCCTCCGCCCAGCCGAGCGCGTTGCGCGCGAACCCGGTGGGCCGCAGCGCCGTCCACTCCAGGCCCGACGCCTCGATCATCCGCTCCAGCTCCGCGTGCAGCACGGTGATCGTCTCGCCGGGTTCCTCCTCGACCCCGACGCCGGAGGACGACAGGTACACCACCCGCCGGGCGTGCTTCCCGATCGCGTCGATCACGTCGGACGCGCCCTCGGCGCTGAGGAACGGCCACACCAGGAAGACCGCGTCGACGCCCTCCAGCGCCGCACCCAGCGACGCGGGATCACCGAGGTCGCCGCGTACCGCCTGTACGCCCTCCGGGAAGTCGGCCTCGCCTCGTACCAGCGCCCGCACGGGCACGCCCGCCGCGTGCAGGTGGGCCACCACCGCGCCGCCGACCTGTCCCGTCGCGCCGGTCACCAGGATCCTGGGCTGTGTCATCGGAAACTCCTCGTCTCGCCGTTCGGTGACACGACTCTCGTACCTCAACCGAGGTTCAGGTCAAGGGGAGTTCCGGAGGGTCCGCATCCCGGACAGCGACGTGCCCTCCACCGGGACAGGGGGGCCGGTGAAGGGCACGTGTTCTGGGAGCGGTGACCAGCCGCTGACTGCTGACTACTGACTACAGGGGGAGCGCCGAGGTGACGTTGCCGAGCGCGGCGGGGTTCGCGGCGTCCGTGACGGCGCCCAGGGGGGAGTCGGACTGGCTGGCACCGGCGACGGGGCCGAGCAGGCCCGTCGCGCTCGCCAGGGGGTCGGCGGCTGCGGCGCCCGCCCCCAGGCCGATGGCGGTGGCGGCGAGGGCGAGGGCGGTGAGGACGCGCTGGGAAGAGTTCATGCCCGGCTAACGATCTCCCGCGCCCCAGGTACCGGCGTCTCCGTCATCCGCCCCGGGTCGGGGCACCCGGGGCGGACGAGGTTGACGGTTCAGATCATCGGTTCGGTCCGGCTCGGCGGGGCGGGTCGGCGGGGTCGGCCCTGATCAGCGGGTCCGGTCAGATCATCAGCACGATGCGCCCCGGGCGGTGGCCCGCCTCCGCGCGGCGGTGGGCCTCGGCGACCTCTTCCAGGGGGAGGACGTCGGCCACCCGGGTGATCACCTCGCGGGCCGCCACCTTCTCCAGGGTCTGCTTCAGGCGGGCGGCGTCCGGCACCGCCCGGACGGCCTCGACGCGGATGTTCCGTTCGGGCGCCGGAATCCGGTCAGGAGCGATCGCGACGAAGACGCCGTCGTCCTTCAGCAGGGGGAGGAGCCCCTCGCCGACGAGCGCCCCGTCCAGGATGCCGTCCACCCGCTCCGGGGCGACCGCGAGCACCCTGGCGAGCACGTCCTCCGGCGCACCGCGCGGCACGGCGTGCTCCGCGCCGAGGATCTTCAGCTCGCTCTCGTCGCCCTCGTGGGCGACGGCCACCACGCGCAGTCCGGCCGCCGCCGCGTACTGGACGACGAAGCGGCCCACCACGGCGCTCGCGCCGGTCACCAGGAGCGTCGCGCCCGCGGGGAGCCCGAGCCGGTCGAGGCCCGTCTGGGCCGTGGCCGAGGCCAGCGGGACGGACGCGGCCACGGTGAACTCCACGTCGTCCGGGACCGGGGCCAGCCACTCCGGGGCGACCCGGACGACCTCCGCGTACGTGCCCTCGCCGGTCAGCTCGTCGTACCAGGGCACGAAGCCGGCCACACGGGTGCCCGGGGCCATCCCCGGCACGGGGTCGAGCAGCTTCCCCGCGAAGTCCGTGCCCAGGACGAACGGGGGCTTGAGCGTGCCGACGGCGTCCGCGTACCGGCCGGCCCGGATCCGCAGGTCCGCCTGGTTCACACCGGCGGCCTTGAGCCGCACGCGCACCCTGCCCGGGACGTCCCCGGCCTCCGGCTCCGGCCGGCGGGCCATTCTGAGGACCTCGGGTCCGCCGTAGGCGGTCACTTCGACGACACGCATGGGGTTCTCCTCAGACTGAAGGCCCCCTCGTGGCCATTACACCCACGCCCGAGACGCCCCAGCAACCCCGGTTGGCCCGCCCGGGCCCCCGGCCAAGGGCCGCCTGAAGGAAGGGCGAACTCCGAGTGACGAGGGGCTACGCATCCCACGGAACCGCACACACGTGCGTACCGTCGCGCGGGTGGACTGGCTCACCGCTGAGAACCTCATCGCCCTGGTCACCGCCCTCCTCGGTGTCCTCGTCTCCACCGGCGCCGTCTGGTACGAGCGGCGGGTGCCGCACCAGCGGCGGATCGGCTACCGCGTCCAGCTCGACACGGCCATCGGCAACGCCGCCGCGAACGGGGCGGTGACCGGGACCGGCGCGGCCGAGCGGCGCGGGTTCTTCAACGCGACCCCGGGCCTGCGGGACGCCACCATCGTCCTGCTCCGGATCGAGAACGACGGCGCCATGTCGGTCGGCGCCGACCACTACACGGACGGTGACGACCACGGGCTCACGGTCGCGTTCGAGAACCGGCGGGTGAAGGCGGTCGTCGTGACCGCTCCCGACCACCCCCGGCTGCTCAGCCACTTCTCCGCCAGCTGGGTGGGCCCCGCGGAGGGCGACGCCACCGTCCAGCTGCCCAAGGTCCCGCTCAACCGCGGCGCCCACTACAAACTGCTCGTCCTGCTCACCGGCGGCCCGATCGGCGACCCGGTCTCGGTCGACGGCAACATCGCCGAGGGCCACGTCCACCTCAACCACAGCACCACCCCCGACGACAAGCCGCCCGTCTTCAGCCGGGTCGCGCGGACGGTCACCGTCGTCCTCACCGTCTGTGTCGTCGCGCTCGCCGCGATCATCGTCCGCGAGCAGACCCCGCCGCCGATCGGCTGCGCCACGGGCACGCTCACGATCAACGGCTCGACCGCCTTCGCGCCGGTCGTGCGCGAGCTGGCGAAGAAGTACGAGAAGGACTGCCCGGGCTCGACGGTGAACGTGTCCGCGCACGGCTCGACCGCCGGGATACGGGAGCTGGAGGCCTCCGGGACGAAGCCCGTCAAGGGCGCCCCCGCCGTCGTCGCCCTCTCCGACGGGCGCAAGCCGAGCGGCTATCCGCAGCTGCGGGAGAGCATGGTCGCGGTCTCCCTCTTCACGCTCGTCCTCAACGACGGGATACCCGTCGAGAGCCTCACCCTGGACGAGGTCCGCCGCCTCTACCGGGGCGAGATCACCAACTGGAAACAGCTGGCCCCCGGCGTCGACCAGCCGGTCCGGCTCATCAGCAGGGACGCCAACTCCGGTACCAGGGAGGTCTTCCAGCGCCGCGTCCTCGGCCGGAACGAGCTGGCCAACTCCTCCCTGAACTGCGAGACCATCGACGACCCCGCGTCCGCGGTGATCCGCTGCGAACTGGACTCCACCGAGCAGGTCCTGTCGGCCGTCGCCGAGCTTCCCGGCGCCATCGGCTACACCGAACTCCGCAGCGGCAACGGACTGAAGGGGCTGCACCGGGTGGCCATCGACGGGCGCAGACCCGTCGTCGAGGAGATCGGCGAGTCCAGCTATCCGTACCGCGAGATCGAGTACGCGTACACCTGGGGCCAGCCGCCGGCCGACTCGCTGACCTCCAGCTTCCTCAACTATCTGATCCGGGGCAGCGGCCAGGACGTCGTCCTCACCCACGGCCACCTGCCCTGCTCCACCCCGAAGGGGCTGAAGATCTGCGGGGACGGCTGACGCGTGGTCTGGCATGCTCGTCGCCGTGGAGCCATTGAACACGGAAGACCCGGTCAGCATCGGTCCGTTCCGTCTGATCGGCCGTCTCGGGGTCGGGGGGATGGGCCGGGTCTTCCTCGCGCGCTCGGCCGGCGGCCGGACGGTCGCGGTGAAGGTGGTGCACGCCGAGCTGGCCGCCCAGGAGGAGTTCCGGCTGCGGTTCGCCCGCGAGGTGTCCGCCCTGGAGCGGGTCGGCGGGACGGGCACGGCTCCCGTGCTCGGCTCGGACACCTCCGCCGAGGCTCCGTGGGTGGCCATCGGGTACGTACCGGGTCCCTCGCTGCGAGCCGTCGTCGGCGACGAGTTCGGGCCGCTGCCGCCCGCGACCGTACGGGCGCTGGCCTCCGGGCTCGCCCGCGCCCTCGTCCACATCCACGACGCCGGGCTCGTCCACCGCGACCTCAAGCCGTCCAACGTGCTGCTGACCGTCGACGGGCCCCGGCTCATCGACTTCGGCATCGCCCGCGCCGTCGACACCGTCGCCGACGGCGGCGGACTGACCACCACCGGCGCGGTCGTCGGCTCCCCCGGCTTCATGTCGCCCGAGCAGGTCCGGGGCGACCGCGTCACGCCCGCGTCGGACGTCTTCTGCCTCGGTTCCGTCCTCGCGTACGCGGCGACCGGCCGCTCCCCCTTCGGGACGGCCGACAGCGGGGTCCACGCCACGATGTTCCGCATCGCGCACGACGAGCCCGACCTGACGGACCTCGCGCCCGAGCTCTCCGGCCTCATCCGGGCCTGCCTCGCCAAGGACCCGGAGGCGCGCCCCTCGGCGACCGAGATCGTCGAGACCCTGCCGGTCGCCGACCCCTGGCTCCCGGCGGACGTCCTCGCCCGGCTGGGCCGTCACGCGGCGCGCCTCCTGGAGGCGGAGGCGGAGGACTTCGAGGCGGCCGCCGCCGGGGCCGGGGCGCGGGGCTCGGCCGCCCGGGGCTCGGCCGCCCGGGGCTCGGCCGCCGGGGGCTCGGTCGCCGGGGATCCGACGCCCGCCACGCCCCTGCCGGCCACCGCCCGCACCGCGCCCCGGCCCCGGCGCCGTCCGGCCCTGGTCGCCGCCCTGGCGACGCTGGTGGTGGCCGCCGCGGCCACCACCACGTACGCCTTCCGGCCCGACGTGTTCACCGCCGGCGACGAGCCGGAGAAACCCGGCAGGGGCGGGACCGGCGGCGTCTCCGCCCAGCCCGCCGGGATCGTCCCCGCCGCCTTCCTCGGCGCCTGGGAGGGCGTCCTCCAGGGGTCGCCCCAGTTCCCCCGGGAGACCGCACGGATCGAGATCACCCAGGGCGCAGCGGGCTCCAAGAGCGCGGTCTACGTCCAGGTCACCGAGAACCGGCTGTGCATGGGCCGCTCCCGGCTCGTCTCGGCCGACGAGGACAAGGTCGTCTACGGCGAGTCCGACGTGACCACCAGCGTGCCCGCCGCACGCTGCACCCCCGCCGCCCACCAGACCCTCACCCTGCGCTCCCCCGACGTCCTGGAGTGGAGCTCGGGCACCGCGAAGGCCACGTACCGCAAGGCCCCCAGCGGCCCGGCGGTCGTCCCCGCCCGCTTCCTCGGCCACTGGTCGCGCATCCCCGCGCCGGAGATGTACGGCGCGGAGGACGAGCGTTACACCTCGGAGGTCACGATCACCCAGGGCCCCGTCGGAGCCCCCGTGATCAGCGTCATCGACGGCTACCCGCGCACCGTCGACGGGGTGACGACCACCGAGGACTGGGCCTGCGGCACCACGGCCGTCCTCGCCGGCGCCGGCGACATGCTGGTCCTCGGCCCCGGCACCCGCGACACGACCGCCTGGGACCGCGAATGCCAGGAGGGCCTCTCCCGCTTCGCCGTCGTCGACAAGCTGAAGGGCAAGGACCGGCTCCTCATCTACCCGATGCTCGACGGCGAACCGAACGAGTACTACCGGTCCTAGGTCGCGTCGGGGGCTCCGGGAGCTCCTCAGCCGGGGCTCCCGGGAGCTCCTCAGCCGCCGAGCATCGGCAGGATCTGGTGGACGAGGGCGAGCGCGGGCGCGCCGACCGTCCCCACCGACTCGAGGATCCCGCCGACCCGCTCCAGTGCGGTCCGCCGCACCTCCGGATCGGAGGAGTCGCCGATCTCCGCCTCGGCGGCCTCCACGGTCCGCGCCGCGAGGGGCTGGAGCAGCCCGCGGAGATCCTGGAGCAGCGGCAGCAACTCCTGTACGGCCCGCTCCAGTTCGGGGGCGCCGGTCGCCCCGCCCGCCACGACGGTCCGCTTGTCGATGCCGACGCTGTTCGTGGTGTTCTCCATCCGCACCACGTCGCCGTGGTAGTGGTCCCCGGCCATCACTTCGCCACCCCCGTGTTGCCGCTGCCGCCGTACATGTTCACGGAGTCCCCGAAGTAGTAGTTGCCGTAGTTGGTGATCGCGAGCGTCCCCACCGCGGCCTGCAGCTCGGCGTCCGGCTTGTCGATCGCCTCGGCGATCGAATGGACCAGCCCCTCCAGGTACGCGCGCTTCCCGGTCACCAGGGCGGTGGACCGCCCGTTCGTCTCGATGGCGAGGACGTCGTGGGACAAGGCGAAGACCACCGAGCACATGTCGCCGATGAAGTAGATCAGCAGCACCGCGACGAAGAACAGGGCGACCCCGAGGAAGCCCTCCGCGTCACTGCTGCTCGATCCGTACGAGTCCCACGAACTCGACGACGAGTCCTCGAAGTACATCAGGATCAGGAGCACCAACAGCGTCAGCCCGCCCCGCTTCACGAAGCGGGCGAAGGCCTCGCCCCGGCGGGGCCGGAGCACGAACGTGTAGACGCGGACGATGTTCTCCAGCGGGTAGGCGCCTCCGTGCACCCAGAGCAGCCGCTTGCTGATGAACAGCCCGTGCCGGGGCGGCGGGGCGGCCGGCGGCGGCGCGTGCGCCGGTTTCGGCACCGGCGTGTGCGTCGGCTTCGGTGGCGGCGTTCCGTTCGACTCCATGCATCCCCCCGAGGTGGACCACTACAGCGTGCCCCTCATTACGCAGCCGAACCACCCGCCGCACAAGGCACGTTCAAGCCTCCCGGGCGACGACTTCGGCCGCCGCGCGGGCGTAGTCGCGCACCTGGGGGCGGGTGTCGTCGGCGCGCCAGGCGAGGACGAGGTGGCTCGGGGTGAGGCCGCGGACGGGGCGCACGGCGACACCCTCGCGGGCGAGCAGCGGCACGTTGAACCCGGAGCCTTCCGTACGAGCCTCTTCGGCAACCACAGCCTCAGCGGTGACGGCATCGCCGACTACGCGGACACCGTGGGCGGCACCCGTGCCTTCGTGGAGACGGGCGGCGGCACGCAGGCGGGCGACCCGGCGAAGGCCGCGGCGGCGGTCCTGACCGGCCTGGACGCCGAGGAGACCCCGCTGCGGCTCGCCCTCGGCGACGACTCCATCGACACGATCCCGGGCCACCTGGAGCAGGTGCGGGGCGACCTCACGGCCTGGGAGAAGGTCGGCCGGGACACGAAGCTGGACGACCGAACGAGCATGACGAAGGGCCCGCACCCCGGTTCGTCACCGGTGTGCGGGCCCTTCGCCGTGCGTGCTCCTACAGGGTCGCGTGGACTCCTACAGGGTCGTGCGTACTCCTACAGGAAGGAGTTGATCTCGATCGTCTCGGTGCGGCCGGGGCCGACGCCGATCGCGGAGATCGGGGCGCCCGACATCTCCTCCAGGGCCTTCACGTACGCCTGCGCGTTCTTCGGCAGGTCGGCGAAGGTCTTGGCCTTGGTGATGTCCTCGGACCAGCCCGGCAGCATTTCGTAGATCGGCTTCGCGTGGTGGAAGTCGGTCTGCGAGTACGGCAGCTCCTCGACGCGCTTGCCGTCGATCTCGTACGCGACGCAGACCGGGATCTGCTCCCAGCCCGTCAGCACGTCGAGCTTCGTGAGGAAGAAGTCCGTCAGGCCGTTGACGCGGGTCGCGTAACGGGCGATGACCGCGTCGAACCAGCCACAGCGACGGTCACGGCCGGTGGTGACACCGCGCTCGCCACCGATGCGGCGCAGCGCCTCGCCGTCCGCGTCGAACAGCTCCGTCGGGAACGGGCCGGCGCCGACACGGGTCGTGTAGGCCTTGAGGATGCCGATGACCCGGCTGATCTTCGTCGGACCCACGCCGGCACCGGTGCAGGCGCCGCCCGCGGTCGGGTTCGACGAGGTGACGAAGGGGTACGTGCCGTGGTCCACGTCCAGGAGCGTGCCCTGGCCACCCTCGAAGAGGACGACCTTGTCCTCGTCGAGCGCGTTGTTGAGGATCAGCGTGGTGTCCGCGACGAACGGCTTGATCTGCTCCGCGTACTGGAGCATCTCCTCGACGATCTGGGCGGCGTCGATCGCGCGGCGGTTGTACAGCTTGGCGAGGAGCTGGTTCTTGCCCTCCAGCGCCGCCTCGACCTTCTGGACCAGGATCGACTCGTCGTACAGGTCCTGGACGCGGATGCCGACGCGGTTGATCTTGTCCGCGTAGGTCGGCCCGATGCCGCGACCGGTGGTACCGATCTTGCGCTTGCCGAGGAACCGTTCCGTCACCTTGTCGAGGGTGACGTTGTACGGGGTGATCAGGTGAGCGTTGCCGCTGATCAGGAGCTTCGACGTGTCCACGCCGCGCTCGTTCAGCCCGCTCAGCTCGGAGAGCAGGACCGCCGGGTCGACGACGACACCGTTTCCGATCACCGGGGTGCACCCCGGCGAGAGGATTCCGGAAGGGAGAAGATGCAGCGCGTACTTCTGGTCGCCGACGACGACGGTGTGGCCGGCGTTGTTGCCGCCCTGGTAACGCACTACATAGTCAACGGATCCACCGAGGAGATCGGTGGCCTTTCCCTTGCCCTCGTCACCCCACTGAGCACCGAGCAGCACAAGTGCGGGCACAGGCGTACACCCCTTCCGGGTGGGGCATGTCCAAGGTCAGGGGCCGAGGCCGCCTCACCGGTGTGCCCCGGAATAGACGAAGCCCCTGGCGCAATAGCGCAAGGGGCTCTTGCACAAAGATGCTACCCGAGGAAGGACCGAGGTGTCGGATCACGACCAGCTGCTGGTCATCGTCGACCCGGTCGCCCGCCGAAGTGACGGCGAGTCCGTACGGATCGCGAAGGATGTTCTGTCAGCGCGCGCGGAAACGAAGATCTGCCTGCCGGACGGCCCGGAGGAATTCACCCGGGCCCTGGCCCGGCGCGGCTCCCGGCACCCCGTGGTGCTCGGCGACGACCGCGCGCTGCTCCTTACGGTGACGCTGCTGCACCGGGAGCGGGAGCTCGCCGAGGGGGCACTCTCCCTCGTCCCGATCGGCCCGCCGGGCGCCCTGGAACTCGCGCACGCGCTCGGCGTGCCGCGCTCCACCCCGGCGGCCGCGCGGGCGGTCCTCGACGGGGCGGTACGGCGCCTCGGCCTGCTCGTCGACGACAGCGACGGGGTCGTCCTCGGCGACCTCCACATCCCCGGCGTACCGGCGGTCCCCGCCCTGTCGGCGCCGACCTCGTCCGTCTGGGGCACCTGCCGCTCCCTGGTCCGCACGCTGGTCCGCCCGGCCCCGACGGCCCTCGCGGTCCGCACCCACCGGCTGCGGGTGGAGGCGGACGGGGTGCTCCTCGCGGACGTGGACACCCCGGTGGAGGGCGTCTCGGTCCGATCGGTCGCCGGCACGGCGGAGGTCACGGTCCACCCGGCCCACCACGCCCCGGACCACCAGTCACTGGCCCGCACCCTCACGGTCTCGGGCCCGGACTTCCGCTACCGCGCGGACGGCCGCGTCTCGGGGCCGGTACGGCGGCGGACGTGGACGGCCAGAGCGGGGGCGTGGGGACTGACGCTGCCGCGAGACGCCGAGGAACTCACCCTTCCCGGGACCGGCAGCCTTCCCGGCCCGACGCTGCCGAGAGGCTGACGTATCGCCGGGACACACACGCCTCTAGCCTCACCGTGGGCCCGTGGGGGTGGTGGGCTACCGGGAAGGGGGGGTGTCTTGGAGATCGGTCAGCCCGCTGCCTGAGCGTCCTTGTGGGCGCGCCAGCGGTCCATGATTCCCAGCATCTCCGTCTGGAGGAACGCGAAGAAGTCGGCGGTCTCGGCGGTCCGGCGGCCCGCCGCCGTGTCGGGGCCGAGCGTCTCGACGCCGTCGCGGAGCACCTTCTCCCAGCGGGTGAGGGTGTGGTCCCGCTGCGTGAAGGTCTCGTACCAGAGCTCGTTGTGGAGGACGTACCGCTCGCGGCGGGTGCCCGGCTCGCGCTCGCGGCTGACCATGCTGACCCGGCTGAGGTAGCGGATGGCGCCGGAGACGGCCGCCGGGCTGATCCGCAGCTGTTCGGCGAGCTCGGCCGAGGTCATGGAGGCCGTCTCGGAGGCGAGAAGCGCGGCGAAGACCCGGGAGGACATGCGCTGCATGCCGGCCTCCGTCATCTCGGCGGCGAAGCGCTCGACGAAGCGGGAGGTGGCCTCATCGGTCACCTCGGTCACACCGGTCGACTCGGTCACACCGGTGGCTTCGGTCCCTTCGGTGGTGCTCATGCCCGTCATCGTCTCCCTCGCTCGCCGCTCCACCCCGACTTTATACGGTTCCTTAACTTCACAACTTTATGAAAGTACCGTACGTTCTGAAGCATGACGAAGGCAATCAGCGTCGCCGGACTCCACAAGTCCTTCGGGCGCACCCACGCGCTGGACGGTCTCGACCTCACCGTCGAGGCCGGCGAGGTCCACGGCTTCCTCGGCCCCAACGGCGCCGGGAAGTCCACCACCATCCGGGTCCTCCTGGGCCTGCTCCGCCCCGACTCCGGCGCCGCCGCCGTCCTCGGCCGGGACCCCTGGCGGGACGCCGTCGAGCTGCACCGCCGCATCGCGTACGTCCCCGGCGACGTCACGCTCTGGCGGAACCTCTCCGGCGGCGAGGTCATCGACCTGTTCGGGCGGCTGCGCGGCGGCGGCCTCGACAAGGCCCGGCGCGCCGAGCTCGTCGAGCGCTTCGAGCTCGACCCCACCAAGAAGGGCCGCACCTACTCCAAGGGCAACCGCCAGAAGGTCGCGCTCGTCGCCGCCTTCGCCTCCGACGTCGACCTGCTCGTCCTCGACGAGCCGACCAGCGGCCTCGACCCGCTGATGGAGGGCGTCTTCCAGAGCTGCGTCGCCGACGCGCGGGAACGGGGCCGGACAGTCCTCCTGTCCTCGCACATCCTCAGCGAGGTCGAGAGCCTCTGCGACCGGGTCAGCATCGTCCGCAAGGGGCGGATCGTCGAGTCCGGTTCGCTCGCGCAGCTGCGTCACCTGACCCGTACGAGCGTCACCGCCGAACTGGCCTCCCCGCCCAACGGGCTCACCCACCTCCCCGGCGTCCACGACCTGGACGTGACGGGCCACCGGGTGAAGCTCCAGGTCGACACCGACAAGCTCGACGCCGTCCTGCGGTCCCTGACCGGGTCGGGCGTCCGCAGCCTGACCAGCACCCCGCCCACCCTGGAGGAGCTCTTCCTTCGCCACTACGCGGAAGAGGGGGCCCCGCGATGACCAGCGTGACCGGCACCGGGACCCTCACCCGGCTCGCCCTGCGCCGCGACCGGGTCATGATCCCGCTCTGGGTCCTCGTCACCGGCGGCCTGGTCGCCAGCGGCGCCGGCTCCCTGGAGGGTCTCTACGGCACGGCCGCCGAGCGCGCCGAGGTCGCGGCCTCCATGAACGCCAACAGCTCGATGCGCTCCTTCTACGGGCCGGTCTTCAGCGACTCCCTCGGCGGGCTCGTCGCCTGGCGCTTCGGCGTGTTCGCCGCCGTCCTCGCCGCCGTCGCCAGCCTGATGGTCGTCGTCCGGCACACCCGCGACGAGGAGGAGACGGGCCGTCAGGAGATGCTCTCCGCAGGGGCGGTGGGCCGCCGCGCCCCGCTCACCGCCGCCCTCCTCGCCGCGCTCGCCCTCAACGGCGCCGTCGCCCTCGTCGTCACGGCGGGCCTCGCCGGACAGGGCGCCGCCGGGGCGCTCGCCCTCGGTCTCGCCGTCGGCGGCACCGGCATGCTCTTCGCGACCACGGCCGCCCTCACCGCGCAGCTCACGGAGAGCGCCCGGCTCGCCCGGGGCCTGGCGGCGGCCGTCCTCGGCCTCGCCTTCGTCCTGCGGGCGGCCGGCGACGCCGGTACGGCCTCCGGGGACTCCGTCCTGACCTGGCTCTCCCCCTTCGGCTGGGCCGAGAACGTCCGCGCCTTCGCCGGCGAGCGCTGGTGGGCCCTGCTCCTGATCGGCGCGGCCGTCCTGGCGCAGACAGCGGTGGCGTACGCGCTGACCGGCCGCAGGGACGTCGGCGCGAGCTTCCTCGCGACCCGGCCGGGGCCGGCGGAGGGGCGACTGGCGACGGCGGGGGCCCTCGCGTGGCGGCTCCAGCGCGGCTCGCTCCTCGGCTGGTCGCTCGGCTTCCTGCTCGGCGGGCTCGTCTTCGGCGGGATGGCCGAGGGCGCGGCGGACATCGTCGGCGACAACGAACAGGCCCGTCAGATCTTCGAGCGGATGGGCGGGCAGAACGGCCTCACGAACGCCTTCCTCGCCACCATGGTCTCCCTCTTCGGCATGATCGCGGCGCTGTTCGCGGTCGGGTCGGTGCTGCGGGCGCACGGCGAGGAGACCTCCGGCCGGGCCGAACCCCTCCTCGCGAACGCGCTCGGCCGGGTCCGCTGGGCCGCCGGGCACCTGACGATCGCCTTCGGCGGCTCGGCCCTGATCCTGCTCCTCGCCGGCCTCGGACTCGCCGTCTCCGCCGGGCGGGACCCCTGGCCGCTCCTCGGCGCCTCCCTCACCCAGCTCCCTGCGGTGTGGACCCTCGCCGCGCTCGCCGTCCTCCTCTGGGGCGCCGCCCCGCAGGCCGCGACCGCCGCCTGGGGCGCGGCCGGGGTCTGCCTGGCCCTCGGCTGGATCGGCCCGGCGCTCGACCTGCCGCAGGCGGCCCTGAACCTCTCCCCCTTCGGCCACCTCCCGAAGCTCCCCGGCCAGGAGATGACCTGGCCCCCGGTCCTGACCCTGACGGCCCTGACGGCGACCCTGATCACGGCGGGCCTGGCGGCGCTGCGGCGCCGGGACCTGACGACGAGCTGACGACGAGCCGGCCGACGACGGGACCCCCCATACCGCGCTGACCGACGACGGCCCCCGTACCGAGCCCCGCTCCAGGAGAGCGGGGCTCGGCGTGCCTCACACCTCCACGAGCAGCGCCTCGAAGCCGCGGATCACGTACCCCGGCGTGCGTACCGGCTCCGCCGTGAGTCGCATCCCTGGCGCCTGCCGCAGCAACTCGCCGAAGACCGCTTCCAGTTCCAGGCGGGCTAGGGGTGCGCCGAGGCAGTAGTGGATGCCCGTGCCGAAGGTGATGTGCGGGTTGTCGGCGCGGGTGAGGTCGAGCTCGTCGGCCGTCGGGCCGAAGCGGGCCGGGTCTCGGTTGGCGGAGCCGAAGAGGAGGGCGACCTCGGAGCCGCGCGGGATGACCTGGCCGCCGATCTCGATGTCGTCGAGGACCCAGCGCTCGAACATCTGGAGCGGGGTGTCGTAGCGCAGAAGTTCGTCCACAGCTGTGGACAACTTTTCGGGATCCGGCCGCACGCCCTTCCGCAGGAGCGTCCACCAGCCGGTGACCGTGGTGTTCACGGTGGCCTCGTGGCCGGCGTTCAGGAGCAGTACGCAGGTGGAGATCATCTCCTGCTCCGTCAGCTCCTCCACCCCGATGAGCCCCGAGATCAGGTCGTCCCCCGGGCTCTTCCGCCGCCGCGCGATCAGCTCCCGCAGATAGTCGGAGAACTCGATCGAAGCCGCGACCGCCCGCCGGGCCGTCCCCTCCGAGGGGTTCAGCTCGAACATCCCGCAGATCGCCGCCGACCAGGGCCGCAGCCTCCCCCGCTCCTCGTCGTCCTCCGGGATGCCCAGCATCTCGGCGATCACCGCGACGGGAAGCGGTTCGGCGACCGAGGCGAGCAGATCGCCGCCGCCCCGCGCGACCAGATCACCGACGAGTCCGGCGGCGAGCCGCCGTACCGTCGGCGCCAGGTTCTCCACCGTCCTCGGCGTGAACGCCTTCGACACGAGCCGCCGGATCCGGGTGTGGTCGGCCGCCTCCAGATCGAGCAGCCCGTGGTCGTTGAGCGTGTGGAACGGCTCGTACGCGGCGGCCGGCGCCTCCCGCCCGAACTCCTCGTGCGTGAACCGGTGCGTGTACGTGCGCCCCAGCCGCCGGTCCCGGAGCAGCGCCGACACGTCCGCGTGGTGCGGGATCAGCCACTGCCGGGTGGGCCCGTGCCAGTGCGCGCGGCCGGCGGCGCGCAGCCGGGCGTAGGCGGGGTACGGATCGGCGACGAACTCGGGGGACCAGGGGTCGTACACGGCGTCGGTAGCGGTAGCGGCGGTATCGGCAGCGGTTCGGGCTTCCTTGGCGTCCATGAACGGACGCTACCGCTCGGAGCGGCGTCAGCCCCCGACCCGCACCAGCCCCGCCTCGTACGCGAAGACCGCCGCCTGTGTCCGGTCGCGCAGCCCCAGCTTCACCAGGACGCGGCTCACATGCGTCTTGATCGTGGACTCGGCGACGACGAGGTGCGAGGCGATCTCGACGTTCGACAGGCCCTGCGCGATGAGCACGAGCACCTCCGTCTCCCGCTCCGTCAGCTCCCCGATCCGCGCCATGGCCGGCGGGCGCGGGGAGTTGCCGGGGGCTTTCGCGAACTCGGTGATCAGCCGCTTGGTGACGGTCGGCGCGAGCAGCGCCTCGCCGCTCGCGACCACCCGCACGCCGTCCGCGAGCTGCCGGGCCGAGGCGTCCTTGAGCAGGAAGCCGGAGGCGCCGGCGCGCAGCGCCTGGTACACGTACTCGTCCAGGTCGAAGGTGGTCAGGACGAGGACCTTCGCGTCCGCGTCGGCGGCGACGATCTCGCGGGTGGCCTCGATGCCGTTCAGCTCGGGCATGCGGATGTCCATGAGGACGACGTCCGGACGGAGGGCGGCGACCTGGGCGATCGCCTCCCGGCCGTTGACGGCCTCGCCGACGACCTCGATGTCGGGCATCGCGCCGAGCAGCACGGAGAAGCCCTCACGGACCATGATCTGGTCGTCGACGATCAGCACTTTGATGCTCATGCCCCGGCCTCCTCGCGGTTCTCCTCGCGGTTCTCCTCGCGGGTCCCTTCGTGTGTCTCACGGCTCACCGGGATGAAGGCCGCCACCTCGTAGCCGCCGTCGGCCGTCGACTCGGCGGTCATCTCACCGCCCAGCATGGCCACCCGCTCCCGCATGCCGGTGATGCCGTGCCCGGCCCCCGGCGACGGCTTCACCAGACCCCGCGCGGGCCCGTTGGCGACGCGCAGACCCAGGCCGCCGAGGACGTACGACACCTCGACCTTCGCCGCCGCGCCCGGCGCGTGCCGCAGCACGTTCGACAGGGCCTCCTGGACGATCCGGTACGCCGAGAGCTCCACGCCCTGCGGCAGTTCCCGCACCGCGCCGGTCACCGTCTTCTCGACGACGAGCCCGGCCTCGGTGACGTTGCGGACGAGGGAGTCCAGGTCGCCGAGCGTCGGCTGCGGGGCGTCGGGGGCCTCGTAGTCCTCGGCGCGGACGACCCCGAGGATGCGGCGCAGCTCGGTCAGCGCGGCGACGGCGTTCTCGCGGATCGTGAGGAAGGCCTGCTCCAGCTCCGGCGGCGGGTTCTCGACCCGGTAGGGCGCGGCCTCCGCCTGGATCGCGACCACCGACATGTGGTGGGCCACGACGTCGTGGAGCTCACGGGCGATGGTGGTGCGCTCCTCCAGGACGGTCCGCTTGGAGATCTCCTGGGCGGTGACGGTCTGCTGGGCGGTGACCTCGCGGGTCGCCTGGCGGCGGACCTGGATCACGGTGACGGTGAGGAGGGCGAGGGCGGAGACGAAGAGCAGGGGGACGGAGTCGGAGCCGCGTCCGACCCCGACGAGGAACATCTCGGTGAAGAGCGCGTAGGCGGCCGTTCCGGCCCACATCCAGCCCGCGGCGCGGGGCCCGGTGCGGGCGGCGACGACGGTGAGGACCACCAGGTGGGCGGCGAACATGTTCTGCGTCCAGGGCCAGCCGCCCCAGTAGCCGCCGACGAACGCGAGGAAGGGCGTCGCGCCCAGCGAGGCCCAGTAGGCGAAGACCGGCCTGATCAACGTGGCGAGGACGATCGCGGCCGGCACGCACGCGAAGACGAACGACAACGGCCCGATGGCGCCGTCGATCCGGTCCGTGCCCAGCGCGAAGACGATGAGGGCGCAGAAGGCGACGGCCGCGTGCGGCAGCAGCCCCGCGTACACCCGTATCCGCTTCGGCAGCCGGCGCACCGGCCCGCTGTTCACGTCCATGCGCGGCAGCGGACGGTAGGCGAAGGCGTCGTGGAAGAGTTCCTGCCGCAGCCCCCCGAGGGCCACCTGCACCAGGCGGATCTCAGGGCTGCGGCTCGACTCGGAGGTCTGTGTCTGGGTCACGCCGTCCACGGTACGGGCGGTGGGGGACCCGGTCGTCCCGCTCGATACGGATCCTCCGCCGTCCCCCCTGAGGACTACGCGTCCGTCACGCGTCCGTCGCCGCGTCCGTCGCCGCGTCCGTCGCCGCGTCCGTCGCCGTGTCCGTCGGCCGCAGCCGTCGCCGTCGCCGCGTCCGTCACCAGGCGAGCTGGGCGATCTCCTCCGAGACCACCGCGCACGCGTCCGCCGCCGGGTCGATCAGCGGGAAGTGACCGACGCCTTCGAGGAGCGTGAAGCCGACCTCCTCGCCGGCCTTGGCCGCCGCGTCCGCGTACGCCTCGGCGACGGTGTGCGGGACGACGACGTCCTCGCGGCCCTGGACGACGGTGGTCGCGATGCCCGTCGGGAGGAGGACCGCCGGGTCCGCGAAGGCCGCCCGGGAGGCGTACTCCGCCTCGCCGCCCAGAAGTTCGGTGACCGCGCCGCCGCACACGCCGAGCTCCACGGCCCGCTCGAAGTGGGCGATCGGGGCGAGGGCGACGACCCCGCGGAGCGCGGGCGGGGCGGGCAGCCGCCATGGTGAGCCGACGGGCAGCACGTGCCGGGCGGCGGCCCAGAGGGCGAGGTGGCCGCCCGCCGAGTGGCCGGTGAGGACGATCCGCGCCGTGTCGGCCTGCGGCAGGTGGACGGCGGCGAGCGCCGGTACGGCGTCGAGCGCGGCGGCCACGTCGTCGAAGGTCTCCGGCCAGCGCCCGGCGACCGGGGCCGTACCGCCCTGGCGGGGGATGTCGCTGCCGCGCCGGTACTCGACGCTGGCGACGGCGAAGCCGCGGCGGGCGAGGAAGTCCACGAACGGGGTCAGGTGCTGCCGGTCGTACGGCGCCCGCCAGGCGCCGCCGTGCAGGGCGACGACGAGCGGGGCCCGGGTGCGGCCGTCGCGCGGGGCGTAGAAGTCGACCACCTGGTCCGGGTGGTCGCCGTACGCGGCGGAGGCGTCCGGGGCGACGGCCGGGTGCGAGAAGGCCGAGGCTTCTTCGGCGGCATCGCGCGCGGCGGGGTCCGGCATGCTGTTCCAACCTCTCGGAGACGCGGCCGAATTGGCCTGACCTGCGGGGACGGTACCAGCACCGGAGCCCCCGCAGATCAGTCGATCATCGGACCGTTCGGCCTCCGGCCGACCTCAGGCGGGGAGGTCGGTCAGGACCTCCGCCAGGATCCGGGCCGCCCGCTCCGTGTCCGCGAAGCCGACGTACAGCGGCGTGAAACCGAACCGCAGCACATCCGGGCGGCGCAGGTCGCCGACGACCCCGCGCTTGATCAGCTCCGCCATCACGGCCGGCGCGTTCGCGCAGCTCAGCGCGGCCTGGCTGCCGCGTTCGGCGTGCGCGCCGGGGGTCACGGAGGTGACGCGGCCCTCGGGGACGTACGCCCGCACGCACTCCAGGAAGAAGTCCGTCAGCGCGAGGGACTTGGCGCGCACGTCCTCGATCGCGACCCCGTCCCACACGTCGAGCGCCGACTCCAGCGCCAGCATGGAGAGGATGTCGGGCGTCCCGACCCGGCCCCGCAGCGCGCCCTCGGCCGCCACGTAGCCGGGGGTCATCGCGAACGGGTCCGTGTGCGAGTTCCAGCCGGGCAGCGGCGAGTCGAAGGCCGCCTGGTGGCGCTCGGCGACGTACAGGTACGCGGGCGAACCGGGGCCGCCGTTCAGGTACTTGTAGGTGCAGCCGACGGCCAGGTCGACCCCGTGGGCGTCCAGGCCGACGGGCAGGGCGCCCGCGCTGTGGCACAGGTCCCAGACGGCGAGCGCGCCCGCCGCGTGGAGCGCGGCGGTGAGGCCCGGCAGGTCCTGGAGCCGGCCCGTCCGGTAGTCGACGTGGTTGACGAGCGCGAGCGCCGTGCGGTCGCTCACCGCGTCCGCCATGTCAGCCGGGTCGACCGCCACGATCTCGTGACCCGTCATGCGCGCCGCGGACTCCGCGATGTACCCGTCCGTGGGAAACGTCGTGGCGTCGACGAGGATCTCGTCCCGCTCGTCGCCGTTGATCCGGGCCGCGGCGACGACCGCCTTGAAGACGTTGACGCTCGTCGAGTCGCCGACCACGATCTGCCCGGGGGAGGCGCCGACGATCGGGGCGATCCGGTCGCCGATCCGCTCGGGCGCGGTCCACCAGCCCGACTCGTCCCAGGAGCGGATGCGCAGCTCGCCCCACTCGCGGGTGATCACGTCCGCCATGCGGGCCGGGACGTGCGCGGGGAGCGCGCCGAGGGAGTTGCCGTCGAGGTAGACGGTCCCGGCGTCGAGGGCGAACCTCTCTCGGTGCTTGGCCAGGCCGTCGGCGGCGTCGAGCTCCTGGGCCTTCTGTCGCAGATCGTCAGACATGGCTGCGGGCCGTCCAGAGCTCCGGGAACACGTTCTTCTGGGCCCGCTTCTCCAGCCAGGCCACGCCCGCCGAGCCGCCGGTGCCGGTCTTCGCGCCCATCGCGCGCCGGGTGGCGACCAGGTGATCGTTGCGCCATCGCCAGACCAGTTCGGCGACGTCGCTCAGGGCCTCGCCGAGCCGGACGAGCTCGGTGTTCTGGTCGGCGTCCGCGTAGATCCCGGCCCAGACGGCCTCGACGGCCGGCGAGGGCTCGTACCGCTGCCCGAGGTCACGGCCGAGGACCGACTGCGGTACGGGCAGGCCGCGCCGGGACAGCAGGGCGAGGACCTCGTCGTACAGGCTCGGCTCCTGGAGCGCCTTCTCCAGCTCGGCGTGGACGCGGGGCGCGCCCCGGTGCGGGACGAGCATCGACGCGGACTTCTCGCCGAGCAGGAACTCCATGCGGCGGTACATCGCCGACTGGAAGCCGGAGCCCTCGCCGAGCGCGGCCCGGTAGGCGTTGAACTGGCCGGGGGTGAGCTGGGCGAGCGGCCGCCACGAGTGGTTGAGGGCCTCCAGCTCGCGGACCGAACGCTTGAGCGCGTCCATCGCGACGGGGACGCGGTCCTCGCGCAGGGCGCGGCTCGCGGTCTCCCACTCGTGGACGATGACCGTGAACCACAGCTCCATGACCTGGGTGGTGACCAGGAAGACCATCTCGCCCGGGTCGTCCGAGCGGAGGTGCTGGAGGTGGGTGAGGACGTCCGCCTGGACGTAGTCCTCGTACGGCGTGGTGCCCGCGAAGTCGAGGTTCGGGTCGACGGCGACCGCGTCGGCCGCGGACTCGGCCGCGGACTCGGCCGCGGACGCGGCCGCGGAGTCGGGAGTACCGGGGGTGGATGACATTTCTGTCTCCTCGAGACGAACTACCGGGTAGCGGTCTGCTCCACCGCCCGCGCGTACTGCCCTGCGGCACGGGAGCCCCGGTCCCCTCGGGAGGCGTGCTGCGTCGCGCGCCGTCCCAACGGCATCATGACACGATCGGCCCCTCGATGTAGCTCCCGTCTTCGTCATACGGAAACGCGTTCGAGCGGCAGCCGTTCAGTCCCTTGATCTGCTGCATCATCGCGGGCGCGAGCTTGCCCGGACCCGGGCAGCCCATGTGCTGCCGGATGCCGATCTCGTGCCCGACCTCGTGGTTGATGATCAGGTGGCGGTACTCGGCCGCCTCCCCCACGAAGGTCGGCGAGCCGGTCATCCACCGCTTGAGGTTCACCACGACGCCTTCGGTGGTCTCGCAGTTCAGCTCGCCGTGGGTGTTCAGGCCCTGCCGGAGGCAGAGTGCGTCCGCCGTGTCCGGGGTGGCGATCCGGATGACGAAGTCGGCGTTCTGCGAGACCAGCTGGAAGCGGCCCCGGCCGTGCGCGGCCCAGCTGCGCGGATGGGCCAGGATCTGCTGGATCTCGGCGGCCGCCTCATGCGCCGACAGCCCGATGCCGTCCTCGACCTGGACCCGGTAGCGGCGCAGCGAGCCGCCGGTGCCGACCGCGTCGCCGGAGGCCTGCGCGGTGGAGAAGGTCCCGGCGCCGGACTGCGGCACGGCCGTCTTCTTCGGCGTGGGTGTCGGCGTCGGCTTGGGTGTCGGCTTCGCCGTCGTCGGCTTCGGCTTCGGCTTCGCCGTCGTCGGCCGGGACGTGGGGGCGTCCGTCGTGGGCGCCTCGGTCACGGTCGCCGTCTCCGGCGCGGGGGCGGCGGTGTCGTCGGCCACCTGGGCGTTGTAGTGGGCGAGGGCGGCGCCGCCGCCGAGCGCGACGGTCATCAGGACCAGGACGGGCAGCAGGAGCCGGCGCACGGGGCCGCGTCTGCCTCTGCCCCGCCGGCGGCTCTGTGTTCCTCGCCGTCCTACGGGTGCGGCACGCTTGCCCACGACAGTCTTCTCCCCTGCGTCGGCCGGTGTGGGGGAAGAGGTGGTGGGGCCTCGGAAACCGGCGTCTTCGGTGCTGCGGTCCCGGGGATCGTACCGGCCCACTTCGAACGCCATCGAACGCGGGCGGACGCGTCGAGGGGTCTGTCCCGTTTTCCCCCCGCCCTGCCGGACAGGGGGAGAACGGGACGGATCACGTCGTGCGGAAAGCCCGGGAGAAGATCGTCCAGGAGGGCTTTCGCCAGGTCAGCCGAGCGTCTCCGCCGCGGTCTCCGAGGAGTCCCGCAGGAAGGTCGTGCAGCGCGCGAACTCTTCCTTCTCGCCGATCGAACCGGCCGCCCGGGCGAGGGCGTGCAGCGCGCGCAGGAAGCCGCGGTTCGGCTCGTGCTCCCAGGGCACCGGGCCGTGGCCCTTCCAGCCGTTGCGGCGCAGCGCGTCCAGGCCGCGGTGGTAACCGGTACGCGCGTAGGCGTACGACTCGACGACCCGGCCGCCCTCGAAGGCGTCGTCGGCGAGCTGGGCCCAGGCGAGCGAAGAGGTCGGGTACTGCGCGGCGACCTCGGCCGGCGCCGTACCGTTCGCTAGCAGTTCGCGCGGACCCGGCTCGTCGGGCAGGTGGGTGGGGGCCGGTCCCCCCAGCAGGTTCTCGTGGATGGCCATGGGACCACCCTAGGGGGTGTCGGGCCGGTCGAGCTGATCACCGTCTCGGGCCGAGGTGTCCCGCTGCCCCGGGTCCAGCGGCGGTGACGTCACCCCGCAGTGCACCCGGCACTCCGGGTGGCACGCGGCCCCGGCCGGGGTGCGCATCGTCGTCCAGGCCAGCACCGCCCCCACCACCAGGATCCCCGCGCACATCGGCATCGCGCGCTTGAAGGTCTCGTCGAACTCCTCCGCCGAGCGGTACGTCTCCGGGCCCATCCCGGCGAGCAGCGGCAGCGCCGCCACCGCGAGGAGCCCGGCCGCCCGCGCCGCCGCGTTGTTGATGCCGCTCGCCAGCCCCGCCCTCCCCACGTCCACCGAGGCCAGGACGGTCGCGGTCAGCGGCGCCACCAGGGCCGTCATGCCGAGCCCGAGCACCAGCAGGGCCGGCAGGACGTCCTGCACGTACGAGGCGTCCTCCCCGACCCGCAGCATCAGCAGCATCCCCGCGGCGCACAGCAGCGGCCCCACCGTGAGCGGGATCCGGGGCCCGATCCGCTCCCCCAGCGCCCCGGACTTCGCCGAGAACAGCAGCATCAGCACGGTCGTCGGCAGCAGGGCCGTACCGGCGCCGAGCGCCGAGTACCCGGACACCACCTGGAGCTGGAGCGCGGCCAGGAAGAAGAAACCGCCGAACGCCGCGTACACGCACAGCGTGACCAGGTTGACCGCCGTGAACATGCGGGACTCGAAGATCGACGGCGGCGCCATCGCACGCTCGCCGCGCCGCCGCTCGACCGCCACGAACCCCGCTCCCAGCACCAGCCCGGCCGCCCCCGCCCACCAGGCCTCGCCGATCAGCGCGTACGTCACGAGCCCGAGCGCCGCCGCGCCCAGGACCGCGCCGAGCACGTCGAAGCGGCCGTGCGCGGTCTCGTCCCGCGACTCGGGCACATGGCGCAGGGCGACCGGCACGCAGAGCGCGGCGAGCGGCACGTTCAGCAGGAACACCCACCGCCAGCCGGGCCCGTCCACCAGCCAGCCGCCGACGAACGGCCCGACGGCCGCGCCGACCCCGCCGAAGCCGGACCACAGACCGACCGCCCTGGCCCGGTCGTCCGGGTGGAAACCGGCCTGGATCAACGCGAGCGAGCCGGGCGTGAGCAGCGCCCCGCCGATGCCCTGGAGTGCGCGGGCCGCGATCAGGATCTCGGCGTTCGGCGCGAGGCCGCACAGCAGCGAGGCCAGCGCGAACCACACCACGCCGATCACGAAGACCCGGCGCCGCCCGTAGCGGTCGCCGAGCGCCCCGCCGAGCAGGATCAGACCTGCCAGGGTCAGCATGTAGGCGTTGACGGTCCACTGGAGCGCGCCGAGGTCGGCGTCGAGGTCCTCGCCGATGTGCGGCAGGGCGACGTTGACGACGGTGGAGTCGAGCAGCACCATCCCGGACCCGAGGACGGTCGTGAACACGATCCACCGGCCGGTCCCGGAGCTCAGCCGGATGTCCATGCCTTGCATGGTCCCGCGAACGACGAAGCCCCGCCCGCCGGAATCGGCGGACGGGGCAACGGCGGACGGGTCGACGGTGCCGACGGGTCGGCGGGTGGCCGACGGGTCAGCGGTGCCGACGGGTCAGCTGGTGACGGTGAAGTACTTCCACACGCCGTTGATCGAGGTGTTCACGTTGTCGCCGGACTCGGTGTCCACGTACGCCGTACGGATCCGGGCGCGGACGCCGACGGCTCCGTTGAGGTCGAGCGAGACGTACGCCATGCCACCGCTGGTCAGCGCGAAGTACTGGGTGGCGGTGGTGTGCCAGGCGCCCGAGTACCAGACCTGGAGCTCGACCTTGGTCCTGCGGCCCGGGTACGGGTTGTTCCACGCGGTGATCAGCAGATCGGTGTTCTGGTGGTACGTCTGGTACCAGATGGTGCCGATCTTCGACCACTTGTAGTGCCGGGTCAGCGCGGTCGTCAGGCCGGCCCGGGTGTACACGGTGGACCCGGTGTGGGCCCAGCCGGAGCGGGTGTCACCGAGGTAGTCCGCGGTCACCCACATGTCCCGGGTCATCCTGGTCGTCACCGACAGCTTGCCCGCCGCGTCGACCGTGCCGCGCTTGAGCAGCCGCTTGGGCTCCGGCCCGTACGGGTCGGCCCAGATCTCCACGACGCGGTTGCGGTACGTCCAGCCGAGGGTCGCCGTGTACGTCACGTTGGTGCCGTAGTTGACGGTGCGACGGTTCTGGTCCAGCGTCAGCACGGTCTTGAACGGCGTCACCTTGAGCAGCGCGGTGCCGCTCGCACCCACGTGCGTGGCGTCGCCCGCGTACGTCACGCGGTACGTGACGTTCCCGGCGGCCGTCGGGGTGTCGGGGAACGAGAACGCCCCGTTCGCCCCGAGCGACCTCGTCCCGAGGGCCTTGCCCTTCGGGTAGTCGGCGTCGTACCGCGTGACGCTGAGCGGCGTACCCGCCGGCAGCCCCAGCGTCGCCGCGACCGTGCCGGAGACGGTGATCGCCTTCATCACCTGCACGGTGGCCGGGAGCTTCACGGTGACCGTCGGAACGGACTTGGTGGGCTGGTCCAGGACCTGCAGGCGGGTGCTGCCGCCGCTGCTGGCCAGGGTCACCGCGAACAGGCGGCTGCCGCCCGGCTCCCAGGCGAGGGCGCTGTGGGCGAGGCCGTCGCCGCCGCTGTAGACCCCGGTGTTGGGGAAGTCGTACTGCCGCACGGCCTTCGTCTCGCCCGGCCGGTAGACGAACACGTCCGGGTCGTACGGGGCGGAGGATCCGGCCGCCACCGTGCCGTCGGCCGCGACGGCCACCGCGGCGCCGTGGTACTCGCTGGCGTAGGACGGCAGCTCGGCCATGTCGGTGGTCTGCCACACGCGGTGGCGGTTACCGGCGGTGGCCGTGATGAGCTTGGCGCCGTCCGGCGTGTAGGCGAGGTCGTTGGCCATGCCCACCGAGCCGACGTCGGGAGCGGTGCGCGCGGTACGGGTCACGGCGTCCGGGGACACGTGGTACGCCCCGAGCAGGAACCGGTGGTAGTACGAGGACATGGCCGCGAAGGCGTTCGGGTCCGTCGGCGAGGAGACGAGCCTCGGGGCGCCCGAGTAGTTCAGCTCGGTGTCCTGGGCCAGCGTCACCACGGGTGCGGCGCCGGAGGCGTCGACCGATCCGATGTCGCCGTGGTCCCCGTTGCCGTAGCCGAACCAGATCTTGCCGCCCGCGAGGGCCACGTACTGCGGATCGGTGCCCTCACCGGTGGCGTACCGGGCCGTCTCGGTCCCCGACTGCGCGTCCAGGGCGACGACCGCGTCGGCGCCCGGAACCGCGGCGTACAGGCTCGTCGCGTCGGCGGAGAGCGCGAGCCCGGTGACGCCGGGCAGGCCGGTGACGGTGTTCAGCACCGTGCCCGCGTAGTCGGTCGCGACGACCTTCCCGAGGTACGGGTCACTGATGAAGATCTTCCGGTGGACGCCGTCCACCAGCATGTCGCCCACGGACGACATCGGAAGTGCCTTGCTGCTGTCGGCGGCCGCCTGGCCCGCCGTACCCGCGACCAGTGCCGCGGAGCTGACAAGGACCGCGAACGAGGTCGCGGCAGAGAGAGTGCGCTTGCGCACGATGAAGAGACCCCCCAAAACCATGGTCTCCGGCCCCAGAACGGGGCACGGTGCACGAAGACTAGAACACGTCTCCGACACCGCGCCTCCCGGTATCCGCGGTCAGCCGCGGTCAGCCGCGGTCAGCCGCAGTCAGCCGCGGCGCAACCGGGCCGCCGCCCGGACCAGCGCGTCCACGCCCCGCTCGGCCTTCTTCCGCGGGCATCCGACGTTCAGCCGGACGAAGCCGGGCGTCCCGTACACCCCGCCCGGCATGATCGCGACCTTCTCCACGGACACCAGCTCCTCCTGGAGCCTGGTCTCCTCGATCCCGAGCGGCCGCAGGTCGATCCAGGCCAGATAACCGGCCTGCGGCGGCTGCCAGACGACGCCGGGCAGACCCGTGGCCAGCCGCTCCGCGACCCTCCCCATCGTGCCCGCGACATAGCCGCGCAGCTCGTCCAGCCACGGCGCGCCCTGCCGGTACGCGGCGATGTGGGCGGTCATCGAGAGGACGGCGGGCGAGGCGAGGCCCTCGCCGGTCTCCATGCGCCGGACGAAGGTCTCGCGCACGTCCGGGTCGCCGACGATGCCGTACGAGCCGGAGAGCGCGGGGAAGTTGAAGGCCTTCGTACCGGAGGTGATCAGCGCCCAGCGGCGGCCCCGGCCCGGCTCGGCCACCCGGGTCCACGGGACGTGGCGGTGACCGTCGGTGGTGAGGTCGGCGTGGATCTCGTCGCTGACGACGGCCGCGCCGTGCCGTTCGGCCAGCTCGGCGAAGACGGCGAGCTCCTCCTCCGTCCACACCCGGCCGGTCGGGTTGTGCGGGGAGCAGAGCAGCAGCATCCGGCTGTCCGGGCGGGCCAGCTCGCGCTCCAGGCCGTCGAGGTCCCCGAGCGGCACGCCCCGCAGCTCGCGCCCGAGCCCGGTGACCGCTTTGCGGAAGCCGTCGTAGGTCGGGGTGTGGACGACGACGCCGTCGCCGGGCTCCGTCCACATCCGCAGGAGCTGCGAGAGCTGGTTGAGCACGGACGGCGCGTACACCAGCGCCCCCGGGTCGATCTCGGTCGTTATGTAGCTTTCTTTGCTTGTTGTTGACCTGGCCCGTGGAGAACACGATGACGCAGGCCAGCACCCATGAAGGACGGATGCTGGCCTGCAACAGCTCAGAGGGCCGGTCGGTCCCGGTTCCAGTAGTGGTTCAGGGCAAGAGTTCCTGGAGGTCCTCCGCAGTGTGCTCGAAGTCGTTGAGGAAGAGGTGGAAGCGGAGTGTGCCGCGGTAGTCGGCGAGTGCGGCCGCGTCCTCAGCGGATCCGAATCGGATGTCCGGTCCGCCTGGCGCCAGGCGGACCAGGGCGTAGACCGCATGGACTTCAAGGTGGCCGGCGAGGACGTGCAGAGCTCGCGCGCGTTCGGGTAACGCCCCGAACTTCCCCTCGCTGGTTTTCATGCCCTTGACCTGGACGAGGACCCGTGTGGAGTCCCGCTTGGCGAGGAGGTCGGCGAACCGGAAGTTCTTCGCCAGCTTGTTCAGGTTGATCACGTCCCAGCCTGCGGCGGCGAGCGCGGCCTCCGCGGCCTCTTCAAGCAGAAGCGGGCGTCGCTGCGAGCAGTGGCCCGCAACGGCTTCCAGCAGTGCGCGCAGTGGCGCACCCGCCCGGCCATGCCTCCACCGTATGTTCGGCCCGGCAGGGTGTGTATGCGCCCGCCAGGCGGCCACCGGGTAAACGTCCGCCCCGCAGAAGGACACGGCCCGTGGAGCCCTCCGCCGTACGAGTACTCCCGGCCGTCAGCTTCCGGCAGCCGCACCGAACTCGGTGGTGAGGATGTCGTCGAAGACGCCCAGGCCGCTCCAGTCGCCGTTGACCTGGCTGGTGAGCAGGTGCTTGCCGTCACGGGAGCCCATGGCGTAGGTCCATGAGCCGTACGTCGCGCCCGCGTTACCCCAGACCGTGACGCCGGACGGTAGTGACCGGGAGAACACGCCCAGGCCGTACCGGGTGACCGGGATCCACGGGACGGGTCCCGTGGTGTCGACGGTGGTGAACATCTCCTGCTGCTGTTCGGCGGGCAGCAGGTGGCCCCGGAGCAGCGCGCCGAAGAATCGCTGCAGGTCACCCGTGGTCGAGATGATGCCGCCGGCCGCCCACGCGAAGGACTGGTTCATCTCGGTCGCGTCGTGGACCTCGGGCCGGGCATCGGAGGCGAAGAGGGTGGAGTAGTGCCGGGGGTGCGGCCCTCGGATCGTCGGTTCCGTGCCCGGCAGGTAGGTCCCGGTCAGCTCCAGAGGGTGGACGATCCGCTGGGTGAGCGCTTCGTCGAACGTCCCGCCCGTGACCTTCTCGACGATCAGGGCGGCCAGGAAGTAGTTGGTGTTGGAGTAGAGGAAGGCGTCCCCCGGAGCGAAGGGCGGTGGGGTGGCCAGACCGATCCTGATCAACTGCTCGGGGGCGTAGGTGTCGTAGCGGTGCTGGAACCACTGCGCGCCGATGCCCTTCTTGAAGAACTCCGCGTCGTTGCCGTAGTTGAAGATGCCGCTGGTGTGGTTGAGCAACTGCCGGATGGTGATCGCACGGCCGTCGTAGCCGTTGCCCGCCACCATCCCGGGCAGCCACTGCTCCATCGTGTCGTCAAGGCCCAGCCGGCCTTCGGCCGCCAGCTGCAGGACCAGCGTGGCGGTGAACGCCTTCGTCGTGCTCCCGATCCGGAACCGCTCGGACGGCCGGCGTTTCTCCCCGGTCCCGGTGTCGGAGACTCCTGCCGAGCCGAACCACGCGCCACGGCCGTCTCGCACTTCGACGACGATGCCGGGAGCGCCGCCCGGGGCGGCGGCGCGGTCCAGGGCGTGCTGCACTGCGGAGCGGTCGGGGGTGGCCGCGATGGCGGCTGCGGGCGCCGTCGGCGCACCCTCTGTGGTCGCCTCGGCGGAGAAGGGCCTGGTCATGTTGATCTTCCTTTCAGGTGTTCGGTTCGTCGGATCAGGGAAGTGGCGTCAGCGCGCCGGGTGGAAAGGCTCGGGGTTCTCGGCCGGCTGGGCCGTGGCGCGCTCGGCCGTGGCGCGCTTGGCGGTCACGATCACTCGTGCGGTGGTCCCCACCGTGAGCAGCAGCACTGCGACGACGGCGAGGAGGGTGGCGGTGTCCGGATGGATCAGGGACTGTCCGCGCCACGCCTGCCAGGTCACCACCGCGACCAGCCCGGTGTAGCCGAAGGCGGCACTGCCGACCAGGCGGGCCCGTACCTTCTCGTCGCGCAGCCAGACGTGCTCGGCGGCCAGGGCGGCCAGTACCGCGGTGATCAGGAGGAGCACCTGAATGCCGTGCAGGGCGAAGAAGTGCGGTACCCGGAAGTCGCCGCCGGTCACGCTCCAGTTGGTGAGGGGCATGCCGTGGCCGTCGGGGTCACCGATGCCGTGGCCCTGGTACATCTGCACGGAGTGGCCGTTGGCGTCCGTCACCGTACGGGAGTGGATCTCGGTGACCATCCAGAAGACCGGCACGACCATGCCGAAGGTGGCGAGCGCGAGACCGGAGCGGATGGCACGGTTGAGCGCCGCGCCGCCCGTGCGCTGGATCAGGACGACGATCGCAAGGACGAACTGCGCGATGACGATGAGCATCACGCCGAAGGTGAGGAGAGGGACCAGGGCCAGGGTGACCGGGTCGGTCTGGTCCGCGTTGAAGTGACTGAAGGTGCCGCGCGCCGCCTGGGCGGTGATGGCGCCCACCTCCACAGTGGCGGCCACCGCGAAGATGGTGCCCAGCCATCGTCCCAGCCGCCTGCCCCTGGTCAGCTTGGTCAGCAGCCATGCCAGCGTGCCCGCGTAAAGGCCGAAGGCGAAGCCGAACTTGAGCGGCTTCACCCACACCGACTCGTCCAGCAGTGTCCGTCCGTCGACGACGGCACCGACGCCGGAGACGAGCACCAGGCCGAGCATGAGGGCGGCGCAGACCACCAGCGGCCGGTGCCAGGCACGCACGGGGGTGAGGAAGGACGTCATGGGGGCTCCGATCAGGGCGACGAGCAACCCTCGTCCGGGCCTGCTCGGATCACACCGCTTGTTCGCGATTGACTAAAAGCTAAATTGCTTTCACTCTTTCGTCAATCAAAAGGTCGTCGCGGGCCGTAATTGCGCAGGTCGCAGCGGGAAACTCTTGCAATGACAATGAAGGCGAATGCAAATGTGACCTCAGGGGATTTGCAATGAACTGGCCGTGAAAGCAATACTGGCCACACCCGCGGACCTGACACGGAGGCAATGCCGATGCCCGGAGGCAGACTGACCCACCACGAGCGACAGGAGATCGCCGAGGGGTTGAGGGAAGGACTCACCTACACCGACATCGCCGGCCGCTTGGGCAGGCCCATCTCCACCGTCAGCCGGGAGGTGGCCCGCAACGGCGGCCCCGCCGCCTATCGGGCCGACGCGGCCCATCGCGCCACCACAGGGCGCGCCCGGCGCCGCAAGCAGCCCCCGGCGCCGGCCGCCACCCCGACCGCGAGCGACATACACGGACGCGACCCGGAGGCTGTCCTCGAACTGGAGGAACAGTTCACAGCGATGATGGTCGGTACGGGTCTCCCGCGGATGACCGCCCGAGTACTGACGTGCCTGTACGTCACCGATGGAGGCAGCCTGACCGCCACCGAGCTCACTCAGCGCCTACAGGTCAGCCCCGCCTCCGTCTCCAAGGCCGTCGGCGAACTCGAACAGCAGGAACTCATCAGGCGCGAACGCGACACCGGTAGGCGACGCGACCGGTACGTCATCGACGCCGATGCCTGGTTCCGTGGCTGGATGGCCAGCGCCCGTCAGAACACCATGCTGGCCGACTTCGCCCTTCACGGCTCCCAGGTCCTCGGCGCCACGACACCCGCCGGCACCCGGATGCAAGAGATCGGCCACTTCTTCGTGCACGTCGGCCGAACCATGGTCCAGGCGGCGGAGCAATGGCGGCAGGCCGATGCCGCGAGGCGAAGCACACCCGACTGAGGCGTCGGCGGGAACAGGGGCCGCGGGCTTGTGTCGTGCTCCATCCCCTTCACCGATGGAGCAACGTGGCTCTCGTTCACCCTGTCGAAAACACCCTGAGCTGGTCCTCGTTGATGTGGTCGACGCGGTCGGCGCCCAGGTTCCACCGGTCCTTGGCCGGACGGCCGTGACGGTCGACGGTCCACCCCTGCTTCACCTCGTCCCAGCTGGACTCGGTGTTCAGCGGGATCGTCGCGCCGAAGGCGATCGCCAGATCGCCGGCGAGCGAGGCGGTGACCTCCTTGAACCAGGTCGGATTCGCCCGGCTCCCCAGCTCCTCCAGCGTGCGCCGGTACGGACCGGCGTCGTCCAGAACCAGGACGCGCAGCGTCATCCGGACCCGGCACCACAGCACGGCGCGGGCCGTCCTCGCGTCGTCGTGTGGGCGCTGGGGTACCGTGCATGTCTGAAGTGACCCCTCAGGTCCCGACACTTCCGTTTTATGCCGCGAGGCTCAGCCGTTGATGGCAGCGGACCCTCGCCTGGTACGGCGTGATGTAGC